>JBDHDY010000320.1:0-4362 GCA_039591275.1 Gemmatimonadota bacterium
AAGCTCCGGACACATGTACGGAATCATCGCGTTGTAACAGGCCAGCACGCAGGAACGGCCCCGCACCCGCCGCGCCCGGCCCGAGCGTACGTACGTAACCTCCACCTCTCTCGAACTTTCGTTGTCCCCGACATGTCGCACGTGCACGGCCGTGCTGTTCAGCCGGACCCGCACGGGTGCGCCGTCGCGATCGAGTTGCGCGTAATCGAATCGCGCCGTCACGATATCTTCCGCGCTACTGCCCGGCGCGGTGGCGGGGATCATGCTCCGCACCAGCAGACGCGCGATCGAAGCGTTGCCATCGGGGAAGCGGAAGTACTGGTCGCTGGAGGGCGTGACTACGGGGAACACCCCCACGCTCGCCTCGGACTCAGGAAACCCCATGCCCTGGAAGCCCGGGAAGCCGGTTACCCGGGCCATCTCTGCCGGTAGCGCGTCATTGCCGATCCCCCAGTACCCCTGCCGCCAGGTCTGGAAGTAGGGTACCACACCCGCGTCGACATTGACGAGATCCGTGAGGAACTGGAGATAGGACATCTGCCTCAGGGCACGCATCTTTTCCGGCAGCGATCGACCGGGCAGATAGTCCACCCGGTCCTCGTAGAGCCGCGCGATGTCCCTCCGCGCCGGTTCGGACAACGGCGTCTGGGCCAGGAACTCGTGCAGCTCGAGCTCGTGCTGTCCCACCACCAGCCGGTCGACACCAAACGTTTCCTCGTCGAAGAAGACACCGCCTCTGAGCCCCAGCGATGGGTACAGCTCTGCGTCATTGTAATCGGAGTAGCGCCCGACGTCGATGCCGAGCTCGCGGATCAGTGCCTGAGACGGCCGGTCGTACACGCTTAAGTCCTCGATGTTGATCGTGCCACCGTTGATCAACAGCGTGCGGCCCCCCGACCGAAACTCGTTGCGCGTGGCGTGCCCCCCGAAGTCGTCGCAGTTGTCCAGCACCAGGATGCGGGCCTCGGGTCCAACCTCTTTGCGGAAGAAGTACGCCGCCGCCAATCCGCTGAGGCCGCCGCCCACCACGACCAGGTCGTAACGCTCGTCCGTCTCGGCATCCGGGCCCGTGTCGTCCCAGCGCGCACCGTCGCGCAGCGCGTGCGCCACCTCGTACGAACCGCGGTGGCTGCCCCGGATCCCCGTAGCGCCCGGCGGATAGTACGCGGTCTCCTGCTCCAACCCCGTTACGCCCGCCGCCGCGGCACGCTGGGCTTGGGCAGATCTTGAGGCCGTCAACGGCCCCGCCAAATACGAGCCGGTGATCGCCACAGCCACGCCGCTGACGAAATCGCGCCGTGTGATGGCGCGATCCATCCCCAAGTCCCGATCGCTTCGCTTCATGCTTCGCCTCCCGCCGGCATCGTGGCTTTGACCAGGAAGATGGTCGTTCCTCAAGCGCCTGTTGGTAAGCGGCTCTTCCGCCTTGTTGGGGCAAGCAGACCTAGCCCATCACCTTAGAACGACCCTGCGTATAGGCTGCGTGCGCCAACTCACAGATGCCAGAAGCGTTCGATCATCCGTGAATTCGCCCTGCGCTCATGTCAACGCCGCCACCGCACATGCCAGCTCCATGAGCCTGTCAGACAGCGCTCGCGCGAAGTTCCTCAAGCTGCGCTCGATGGTGATCATAGTCAGCGATTAGCTCGTCCACAGTATTCTTCACTGTCAGAGTCTCACCGTCGTGCCGAACCCCGAAATCACGATCCCACTCCCCGGGGTCAATTGCCCGTAGGAATTCGGTCAACTCCCCTGTCGACGTGGCCAGGCTCGCAAGCAACGCCGCACGATCCACGTCTCCGTACTCGCGGACAAGAGCGGCGTTCACCTTCGAGTAATCGGGGCCAGGATCGACATCGTAGAACGGCAGCTCGCCGCTCAGGATTTGCTGTGAGCCCCGCACTATGTGACGGTTCCACCCGATCAGGTGAGCCAGGATGTCACGCACTGTCCAACCGGAGACCTTGCTGAGAAAGAGGCGCTCATCGAGCGCCGCGACGGAGGCTGCAAACGCTTCGACGCAGTGCTCGAGTTGGTTTATTTGGTCTTCAATGGTCATGACGGCACTCCGTCGTCGAACTTCACAACGCCATGGCCTTCCTTATTCAGACGATAGCGCCGGCAGCTGCTCATGGGCGTGTTAGACCGCGCTTTTCACCATTCCCCGCCGACAAGTGCATATACCACCAGGTGCTGCACATCGTCCTGATCTTTCATTACGCCGAGGACACGCCCGTACCCTGCGTCGAGAAAGCGGAAGGTTGCAGGCGATTCGAGAACACCCAACCACCTGCCGTCGTGATCAACGATAGTATACCCCGACTCACCAGCCAATGGCCCAGCGGCGTCAAAGTTCGCAAGCCACACCCTGCCTTCAGCATCACTGTGGAGTAAGCTGAACAGTGGGAGAGGCTCATCGGTCTTCAGCTGGTAACTTTCAAGCTGGCGATCGATGAACCGCCGAAGCTCTTCACCGCCCATCTGCGGATTCACTCGGCGCAGATCTATCCGGAGTTGATTGGCGAACGCCTCCCAGTCCGCTGTCGTCGGATACAGCGGTTGCGGATTCCAACGCACGACCTGCTCTAACACCCCATCTGCAGACAACCACTTGATCTCGGGACTGTCGGAGCGCACCACGACGAAACGGCCTTGCGCGGCTGTTGCTTCTCCCGCCGGCAGAAAAGGATTTTGTGGTCCCCCACGCGGCGTAGAATGGGCTATGTCAAAAGATGCCACTGTATCCGCAACCTGGCTTTCGACATCAAAGCGCACAAGGCGACCTGCCAGCCATGGTTCGGTAAACCCGGTGCGATATGAGGACGTGGACATTAACAGTTGTCCAGCATTCGCAATACCAAGAGTGCGCAAGCCCAGCGTGATGGAACGGTCGGCGCCGAGGTTGGTACTCCGGAACCCCCCACCTGGCTCAAAGACCGAAATACGGGCGTTCCCGTCGTCCTCGATCAGCACCGTATCCTGCCCCAACACAATGATGCTTGAGACGCGCAGGACTTCCCTCGGGCCGCGACCACGGCGAGCGAGTACGGTGTGCGCTGTTCCATCGTGGTTGATTCGGAGGACTTCCTGGGCGCCCGCGTCAACCACGATCGCGCTTCCGTCGGGCTGTAAGGCACCCAGCGATATCATCTGAAACTCATACTCGCCTGGGGCCTCACCGTACCGATAGATGGGCTCCACAGACAGTGCTGGAGTGCCGACTCGCCGTGGGACCCCGGCGTACTCGACGAGGTGGACGCCCGCGCTGTCCCGCACCACCGCGTCGTTCGACGGCACGCTGGCCTCGCACGCTGAGACAGCCACTACGGTCACATAAATGGCGGAAGTCGGTCTCATGTAGCGCTCACTCTACCCCGCGCTGCCTAACGTCTCTGCAAATCACCTGCGGTCGACTTACCACGCGGCAGGCCGCAGCCGCAGGCTGCTATGATTACCCTAAACGTGCACGAAGGTACGCGGGCGCACAAACGCTGTATTCCTTATCAACGCACGCGCCCCGCCAGGTGCATTTGCGTGTTAGGCAGCAGGGACGACAGGGTTGCTGGGCGGTCTGTACCATTGGGCCCGTCACGGGGCGGCAGTGGCTGAATTGTCGATTTCCGTCTCCGATCGTACGGCGTAACCTGGCGACTACCCCACGCTTCGCCCGGACCGCCTGGTTCCTTTTGCCTTCTTTGCCTTCCGGCTTCCGCTACATGTCACTTCATAGGACTCCGCTAACCACTTTCCCCAAATCCGCTTCGGCAACGGGTCCTCGCTCGTGAAGCGGGCGGTTACCCAACCAGTCGAACCGATTTCAAACCGCTTCGGATCGGTCGCGGCCAGCTTCCGCGCCTGCGGCATCGAGGCGTTCAGTTTGAACATTGCCTTGAATCCCTGCCCTTTTGGTCCCGGACCGATAAACAGAAACGTGCCGTTGCCAGCCTTGAAGGCGCTCTGAGTGCATGAGGTGCCTTTTGCTACAGCGGGGAATGTGACGGCCTGGCGGCGGATCGCATCCGTTGGGTCTGGCGATGTAGCCATTTATGATCTCCCAAGTCTGGATTGGACGCTCGTATGCGAGCCAAGATGTCTGCCTGCTGCCTAACGGATCTGCCCATCGGCTGCGGCGTAAGCACCGCCCAGCTTATAGATTGTGATCGATTGCCTAATCTTACCAGCATTCACAATGCAATGACGTTCCTCAACGAAAGGACAGCGTCGGCAGCTGCATGGGGGTGTTAGGCTGCGCCATCCCTTTCGGAGAAGTACTCGAGCATTCCGATGAGCATGAACGCCCTAGTCATGAACCCGAAAAACGCGCTGTATGCCACTAGCAAAACGATATCGCCAAGCACCCGC
>JBDHDY010000321.1:0-4665 GCA_039591275.1 Gemmatimonadota bacterium
CTCTTGATGTTGGCCTCGATCCCATCGAAATCCATGCCGCCCTCGAGGAACCGGCGCAACGGGCTGAGTTCGAGAAGTCCTTGGATCTCGGTGGGCCCCACCCGGCGGCCGACAAGTCCCTGGATCAGCCACCAAAGGCCTGCCTTCATGAACCTGGCGACGCGGACGTCGTACACCTGGCCAGACGTGAGTCTACTCCACTGCCGCTTGAGGCCGACAACGGCGGGTCGAAAAGAGCCCTGATGGGATGCTAGATGAAAGGCGTTGATGGCACCGGCAGATACGCCGGTCATGATCGGGAAGTTGAGATCGGGCACCTTCTCGGCGATGGCAGCGAGCACACCAACCTGATAGGACGCCCTCGCGCCCCCACCGGACAACACGAGGGCGAGATCCATACCGTCAGACGGCGTTTGCGACAGAATCAACCTCCGATCGACTACACACGGAAAGTGCGCAAAGACTCAACTCTATATCTTCCCCCACGCATGACGTTTGTCCTACCAGAGACCGAGCTTCGCTACCGCGCTGCCCGGGCCGGCGGCCCGGGAGGTCAGCACGTCAATAAGACCTCCACCAAGGTCGAGGTCCTCTGGGACGTCCAGCGGAGCCCCAGCCTATCCGACGACCAGCGAAGCCTCATTGTGAAGAAACTCGCCAACCGCATCGACAAGGATGGCGTCCTCCACGTGTCGGCTGCCGCTCGCCGGAGCCAAGCTCAGAACCGTCAAGCGGCCATCGACCGACTGAACGATCTGGTCACCCAAGCCTTAAAGGTTCGCCCCCAGCGCAAGCCAACCGCTCCACCACGCTCGGCGAACGAGGCGCGCCTGGCCGGGAAGAAGAAGCGCTCCGACGTCAAAGAGGGGCGGAAGCCCATCTTGAACGAGGACTGACCCATTGCTCCCAGCTGCGCCTACCGGCGACCCACTGTCGCATGGGTAACGCATCTGGAAAGCGATGCGGTTCCAGGCTGATGTCGGATGACCGTGCACGGCTGAGCAGAGCCTGCTCCCCGTCGGTTCCCGGCCGAAGGGAAAGGGAGACTTCTCACCAGCGAGGTCGTCGCACTCGCATGGTTGCGAGGTCGATACTAGGAGTGGTAGACGACCTCGGTAGAGATCTGCACGGATCCGCCGATCGATCGGGCCACGGGACAGAAGTCAGCATGCACGGCGTGGGCTCGCTCTACAGTGTCCCGCAGTCCCGGATCCACGTTGAGATGGTAATTCACGCGGATGCGCCGGAGGATCAGCACCCGATCCTCCGTTTCGACTTCACCGATGACTTCAGCCCTCAGGTCGTCACTCTCGAGTTTGATCTCGCGCGCTGCCAGCGCGCCGGCAAATGTGCCGAGGAGTCAGCCGCCTGCAGCAGCCACGACATAATCGATGGTCGTCGCATGAGGGGTGAACTGACCCGGCTCGACGCCGTAGTGCTCTGCTACAGCCCCGTGGACGCCGAACAGCACAGGTTGATCTTCCGCCGGAAGAGTTGCCTTCCGCAAGCGGCCTTCGGAACGTCGAATCGTCACGTGGGATTGGTACACGACTTCGGCCATCCTACCTCCACCTTGGGGGAAACATGAGCACCATTCTATGCCTTTGCACCGTCGCGATCCAGGCAACCTCCCCCACCTGGATGGAGGCGCCCCCTCTCCCCATCCCCGTCACGAACAACGCCGTGGCCGGGACGACGACCTCTGAAGGACCCGCGGTCTTTTCGTTCCTTGGCCTTGACTCTACAAAACGTTGGGATGGCATCACCAACAGGGCGTTCCGCTGGAACCTGGGTGAACCCGCGTGGACGGAACTCGACCCCGTTCCAGGTCCCGGGCGACTGGCAGCCACCGCACAAGCGGTCCGAGGTGAGATCTTTGTGTTCAGCGGGTACACGGTCGCCGAGGACGGCGGGGAGAGCACGCTTCCCAACGTTGACGTTCTTGACCCGGAGTCGGGCACTTGGCGGACGGGATCCCCAATCCCCGAGCCCGTCGACGATGCGGTGTCAGGCATTTGGCGGGATTCCCTGATCTTTCTAGTATCCGGTTGGCAAGACCGTGACAACGTCCGCCACGTTCAGATCTATGACCCGGCAGCCGATCGTTGGCAACAGGCAACGCCGATTCCGGGAACGCCTGTCTTCGGCCACACCGGCGCCATCGTCGGCAACACCATTGTTTATGTCGACGGTACCCGTAGGAATGCTGGCCGGCCGCGCTACGAGATCGTGGCAGAATCGTGGCTGGGAAGGATCAACGAGGAGGACCCCACGCAGATCCACTGGAGTCGTCTACCCGATCATCCTGGGCCACCACTGTATCGAGCGGCGGCAACTGCTCTGGAGGGGTGGGTGCTATTCGCAGGTGGCACCGACAACCCATACAACTACGACGGCCTGGGATACAACAGCGTGCCCTCGGGCCCGCTGACTGGCGTCTTCGGCTGGAACAGCCAAGCCGGCTCTTGGCACACCCTGCCGGGGCTTACGACGCCAACGATGGATCACCGGGGAATCGTCGCGCTCAAGGGCCAACTCTTGGTCGTGGGCGGCATGGTGGCGGGCCAGACGGTGACACAAAGAGTCGTGGTGGCAGAGGTCGGCACAATCCTTGAGCAACGGTGACCCTGAACGTCGGAGCGGTGGTTCTGGGAGGGAGGGAAAGGGGCCTTCCACAGCGAGGCACGAATGACCTCTCATGGGAGTACCCCTCCCCCTCCTCCAGCTAACCGCCGACTTAAAGTGCTTTGACTTCCGCCACCAATTTCTCGAGCGACGCCTTCGCGCTCCCGAAGAACATCGAGGTGTTCTCCAGATAGAACAGCGGATTGTCGACTCCTGCGAAACCGGGGTTCAGGCTGCGCTTCATGACGATGACATGTTGGGCCTTGTCCACGTCGAGAATCGGCATGCCGTAGAGCGGATTGCTCTTGTCGCTACGGGCGGCGGGGTTCACCACGTCATTGGCCCCAATCACCAACGCCACATCGCACCGGTCGAACTCCGGGTTGATCTGATCCATGTCGCGGAGCTTGTCGTACGGCACGTCGGCCTCAGCGAGGAGTACGTTCATGTGTCCCGGCATGCGGCCCGCTACCGGGTGGATCGCGTACTTCACCTCGGCGCCACGCGGTTCAATGAGATCAGCGAGTTCGCGCACCGTATGCTGCGCCTGTGCCACGGCGAGGCCATAGCCCGGTACGACAATAACGCTGCGCGCATAGGCCAGCATCGTGGCAGCGTCCTCCGGGCCCACCTGCCGCACGGTGACGTCCTTGGCACCTCCGGTAATGGACGGCGCCTCGATCATGGTGGCCCCGAAGGCCCCGAACAGCACGTTGCCGAGCGACCGGTTCATCGCCTTGCACATGATGTTGGTCAGGATGAGACCGGAGGCTCCCACCAGCGCGCCGCTGATGATGAGCCCGTGGTTGTTGATGACGAACCCCGTCATCGCGGCCGCGATCCCCGAGTAGGAGTTCAACAAGGAGATCACAACCGGCATGTCGGCGCCGCCGATCGGGATCACCGAAAGCACGCCGAGCAGCAGCGCGACCCCTGCCAGAACCACGAACCAGGTGATCTGATCCGGCGATATCACGAGCCACACGACGAGAGCGATGGTGGCGGCGAACAACAGCGCGTTCAACGTCTTCTGCAGCGGATATGTGACGGCGCGGCCGGTGACGAGTTCCTGGAGCTTGCCAAACGCGATCAGGGAGCCCGAGAAGGTCACTCCACCGATGAGCACGCTCAACTGGATCGTGAGCACCGTGTTGAGGGGCATGGTCGCGCCGGCCATGGGTCGTAGAAACTCCGCCCCCGCCACGAGCGCGGACGCCCCGCCACCGAATCCATTGAGGAGCGCCACCATTTGCGGCATCCCCGTCATCTTGACGGTGCGGGCAAAGACCGCACCCACCGTCGACCCGATAACGACACCCACAATGATGAGTTGAAAACTCAGAATTCTTCCGAACACGAGCGTGGCGACGATGGCCAGCAGCATGCCGAACGATCCCACAAGGTTGCCGGACCGCGCAGTGGCCGGAGAGCTCAGTCGCTTGAGACCGACGATGAAACAGACCGCCGCGGCCAGATAGAGGAGCATGACGAAGGGAGACATTATTCACGCTCCTCCGGTCTGCGCTTGAACATCCGGAGCATGCGGTCTGTGACCATGAAGCCGCCGACCACGTTGATCATCGCAAAGGCGACGGCGATCACCCCCAGAATCGAAGCGACATCACCGCTCCCTCGACCGGCGGCCAGCAGCGCGCCGATGATCGTGATGCCCGAGATGGCGTTTGAGCCAGACATCAACGGCGTATGCAGCGTTGGCGGTACCTTCGTGATCACCTCGAACCCCACAAACATGGCGAGCACGAAGATGACCAGTAGAATCACCAGTTCTTCCATTAGGATCCCTTCCCTCCCTCTATAGCTGACCGCGTGGCCTCGTGTACGATCTTCCCTTCGCGGGTGAGGCACGTCGACGCGGTGATTTCGTCTTCGAAGTCCAAGTTCAGCTCGCCTTCCTTCAGCAGATGTTGGAGGAACGTCAAAATGTTCTTGGAATACATCTGACTGGCGTGCGTAGGTATGGTCGAGGGCAGGTTCAGCGGCCCCACGATAGACACGCCGCACTCCGTCACTTCTGCCCCC
>JBDHDY010000322.1:0-4353 GCA_039591275.1 Gemmatimonadota bacterium
GTAGTGGGTGCCGAGTTGTTGCAGCAGGTCGAGGGACAGGCCCGCGCTGCAGTGGGTGAGCTATTGGAGGAGGAGTGGGGTGCACTCGACATGGATGCGTTAGTGGAGGGCGCGCTTGGCAAACTCGAAAGCCGCCGCCTCGAGACCCTACTTCATGAAAGGGAGCGACGACTACCGCTCGCTCCGGAGGAAGAGAAGCCGGCGATTGCCCGTGAAATCGACTCTCTGAGTCGGCAAATCGCCCAACTAAATCCAGGTCGTTGGAACGTCATACGCAGGGGGAGTAGTAGTGCAGTCTGATCTCGAGTCGTTGTTGGCCCTACAGGAGAAGGATCGCGTGGTGATGGCGATCGAAGATGAGCTCAGAGCGCTGGAGCCTGAGGTGGCTGAGCTCGACGAGCAAATGTCCAGGTTGGAGAACTCGCTAGCCGCTGCAGAAAAGCGGGCGGGCGAGGCATCGGGCAGGCGGGATGCCCTCGAGGGGAAGATCGAGAGCTACCGGCTAATGCAGGAGCGGAGGCGCCAAAAGCTGGAATGGGTGCGTGGCGCTCGTGAGGCATCGACGCTCATGGCGGAACTCGATCTTGCCCGGAGCGTTTTAGCCAAGGAAGAAGCAGAATGGATTCGTTCGGCGGACGACGTGGAGCAGGCGCAGCAGAGCGTTGAGGAAGCCCGCCAGCGACTGGAGGAGGAGTCCCAAGCGCAAGCACCCCGTCGGGGGGAGATCGCTAGCATTCAGTCCGATTGTGGGACCCGACTCGACGAGGCGAAAGCTGAGCGCGCCGCATCGGAAAAACACGTCAAACGACCGCTCCTCAATCTCTATGAGCGGATCAAAATGGGTCGTGCGCCTCTTGCCCTGTATCCGCTGCACGACGGCGCGTGCGGGCATTGTTTCACCGCGGTGCCCATGCATATCCGACAGCAGGTCAACCTGGTGGAAACGCTTCCCACGTGCGAGGCCTGTGGTGTTCTGATTTACGCTCCACCCGACTCGCAGTGATCGCTCCCACTGCGTGGCATGTGGCGAATCCTCCCGATCAGGGGCGTGCACGAGTGCTCGCCGGCGCCCTCAACATCCCCGACACCCTAGCCGAGCTGCTGTTACTGCGCGGCTTCGATAACGCGGAAACCGCCAAAGAGTTTCTCCGCCCGTCCGTCGGGGGCCTCTCCGACCCGTTAAACATTGCGGATCTTCCCAAGGCGACGAAGCTGCTTGCCGATGCCGTACGCGGGGGCGAGACCATACTCGTGCATGGCGATTACGATGTCGACGGTCAATGCGCAGTCGCCCTACTGACCAGGGTGCTGTGCATTGCGGGCGGCAAAGCCGTACCCTTCGTGCCTCATCGGACGCGTGACGGGTACGACCTAGGTCCGGCGGGCATCGCGGCCGCCGAAGAGCACGGGGCGTCGCTCATTGTGACTTGCGATTGCGGAACCACGGCCCTCGACGCCGTGGCGGAAGCCAAGCGACGCGGGTTGGGCGTGATAGTCACGGACCACCACTTGCCCGGAGGCGAGCTTCCGGCTGCGGATGCGATCGTCAATCCACGCCGGAGCGATTGTCCGTCAGACGCTTCGGAACTCTGTGGCGCGGGCGTGGCATTCAAACTGGTTCAGGCCCTGGTCGTGGAGCTCGGACTTCCGGAGAACCTGCCGCTCCACTTTCTCGACCTGGTGGCGCTGGCAACGGTGGCCGATTTGGTGCCGCTCGTGGGAGAGAACCGCATACTCGTTCGCTACGGACTCAAGAAGCTAGCGGCGTCGAGGTGGCCGGGTATTCGGGCCCTCGTCGAGGTGGCGGGTCTGGCCGGAAAGCCTGTTCGGGCGGGGCACGTCGGATTCATCCTCGCACCCCGGTTGAATGCTGTGGGCCGAATCGCCGATGCAATGGACGGTGTGCGCCTCCTGCTGAACGACGACGAACGGACCGCCCGCGATCAGGCGCGAGAGTTGGAAGGCCTCAACGCACGACGGCGGGCACTAGATCAGGAAATCCTCGATGAGGCCGTGATGCAAATCGAGGAATCCACCGACCTGGAAAACACCATTGGGCTAGTGCTGGCGAGTGATGAGTGGCACGCGGGCGTCATCGGCATCGTGGCATCCCGCGTTGTTGAGCGCTACGCGCGGCCGACGTTTCTTGTGGCACTGGATGGCGAAGAGGGGAAGGGGTCTGGACGGAGTGTGCCGGGCTTTGACCTGCACGCTGCCCTTGCGGAATGTGCCGCGCACCTCGTGAAGTATGGTGGTCACAGGATGGCAGCCGGACTCACAGTGAGGCGGGATCGACTCGAGGCGTTCAAGTCGGCCTTCAACCAGGCGGCGCGCAGTAGACTCAGCAAGGAAGATCTGGTCGGCACCCGACGCATCGATGCCCTCGTGTCCGTCCAGCAGCTGGATCGACGTTTGGAGCGCATGCTGCGACACCTGGAGCCATGTGGCTTGGGGAACCCCGCTCCAGTATTTGCTGTGACAGGGGCGCGGGTACGTACGCCTCGTGAGGTTGGAAATAACCATCTGAAGTTCATGCTGGAAGACAAAACCGGCCGCCTGTCGGCGATCGGGTTTGACTTGGCGGACCGCATCAAACCCGATTGGCTGGGAGGGCAGGTCGATGTGGCGTTCCGGTTTGAGGAAAATGAGTGGTCAGGCGGATCCACCCTGCAGGCGCGGGTGGTCGATCTGCGACCAACCGGCTGATGCGCATCGTCGCGGGTGAGTTTCGCGGGCGGGTGCTTCATGCCCCGGGCGACCGGCGCGTCCGGCCGACCGCGGACCGCGTTCGTGAGGCATGGTTCAACATCCTCGGCGATCGGCTGGTGGGTGCCCGTGTCCTCGATCTGTGGGCCGGCTCTGGGGCTCTCGGGCTGGAGGCCCTTTCGCGCGGAGCCAAGCATGTCGAGTTCGTCGAGAGAAGAAGGAACTCCCTCGCCATCCTGCGAAGGAACGTTGCCACCTTGGATGTCGAAGATCGCGTGACGGTCGTTCGGGCCGATGCGGTGCGGCACGTTCGTGAGTTTCGCGGAGCAGTTGACATTGCATTTGCGGACCCTCCGTATAGCTCGGACGATGCTGCGCTGCTCGTCACGATGTTCCGTGAACAGCCATTTGCGCGCATCCTGGGTGTTGAGCATAGAGGCGGCACGGAACTGGAGGGCGATGACACCCGCCGTTATGGAGATGCGGCGCTTACCTTTTGTTTCGCTCCATGAATAAACTTGCCATCTATCCCGGTTCATTCGATCCCGTGACGCTTGGTCACCAGGATCTGATCGACCGTAGCCTGCATTTCGTCGAGCGCTTGATCGTTGGCGTTGCGGTCAACACGGTGAAGGATCCGCTTTTTACGCATGAGGAGCGGATGCAGCTACTCCAGGAGGTTACCGCTGGCCAGGATCGCGTGGAGGTCAAGGCGTTCCAAGGCCTACTTGTCGATTTTGCGCGAGAGGTCGGCGCATCCATGGTGGTTCGTGGATTGCGTGCCGTTAGTGACTTCGATTACGAGTTCCAGATGGCGCTCATGAACCGCCAATTGATGGGGGATCTCGAAACCGTCTTTCTTGTTCCGGCACTTCACCTCACCTACCTGAGTTCCAGCGTCGTTAGGGAGGTTGCGAGCTTCGGTGGTGACGTGAGTGAGTTCGTTCATCCTCTGGTCAACAAAGCGCTGCATAAGAAGTTCGGGCGGTGAAGTTCCGCGAGGATCTTCGGCGGCGCGCTGGGGCGTTGCAACGGAGGGTAGTGCTGGCAGAGGGATGGGATCGACGAGTGGGCGAAGCTGCCGCGTTCCTCGAAGGGGAAGGCCTGGCCGAGGTAATCCTGTTGCCGCACGAGTCGGTGGACGATCCGCGCGTGTCGCAGGTGGCTCGACTTCTCGCCGAGCGTCGCCCGGACAAGATCCGGGATCTCAATCACGCTGTTGCGCTCGCAACCGACCCACTCCGGTTTGCCGCCGGGCTCGTGGCGGTCGGGGAGGCCGACGCCGCCGTGGCGGGCGCGACCCATTCCACCGGAGATGTACTTCGGGCCGCGTTGTGGGCGATCGGCCGGGCCGGCGGGATCACCACAGTCAGCAGCGCATTTTACATGACCTTTGAGCCCGCGGACCCTCGTGGTGGGCTCGCCGACTGGAGTGTTTTGGCGAAGGGAAACGGAGTTCTCACTTTTACCGACGCCGGCGTCGTGCCCGATCCGACCTCAGCTCAACTTGCCGAGATCGCCAAGTCCGCGGCGGCTGACCGGAGCCGCATCGTTGGCGACGACCCGGTGATCGCCTTCCTCTCGTACAGCACCAAGGGCAGTGCCGCAGGGCCTCGCGTAGACAAAGTGCTGGCGGCTCTGAGTAAG
>JBDHDY010000323.1:0-4343 GCA_039591275.1 Gemmatimonadota bacterium
GGAGTGACCACGGACGACACACTGTACTGCTGGGGTGCCAACGCCGATCTGCAGCTTGGGGAGGTCGTCACCGAGCCGGCGTGCGGCAGCCAGTTCGACCGCTGCGTGACTACACCGAACCGTCTCCCTGGCGATCTGCGCTTCACTTCCGTCACCGCCAGCAACGGACCGTCGACCGCAAGCGGCACCGGTAACGGCGGGCACACCTGCGGGTTGACCACCGACGACCGGGTGTATTGCTGGGGCCTCAACGAGAATGGCCAGCTGCTGGGCTCCAACCAACCAAGGACATCCACGCCCGTAGCGATTGCGGCCGACGCCCCCTTTGTGGAGATCGACGCGGGGCTTTACAACACCTGCGGCGTCTACACCAACGGCACGGTGATATGCTGGGCGTTCGGATCGCCCTGGTCGTCCTGGATAGTCCCGGCGGGATGATGCCCCGCCCCACCGCCCTACCCCGGGGGAGTGGGGAGTCCCCTCACCACACCACCCCACTCCGGGGGGTAGGGCTTCGTCCACCCTACCGCTCCACCTAAATCACAACTCCTCACACCCAAGCCCCAAGCCCAAAGCCCCAAGTCAGACCCAAGCTCTCACTCATATATGCGTCTTGAGTGTATATTCCCCCGCTTATATCAGATGATGCGATCTCGTCTTCCCCTCCTATCCATCGTCGCCGTCGTCACCGTCTCCAGCGCGCTTCGCGCGCAGAGCGTTGACGGGACTGACGCCCATACACCGGTCCCGGCGCGCGCCGTGCGACTGGACGGGGCCTCCGGTGCGGCCATTCGCGTCGACGGCATTCTCGACGAGCCGCAATGGGGGAATGGACCCAGCACAACGGGGTTCAAGCAGCGCGAGCCGCAGGAAGGCAGCGATGCCTCCGAGATTACCGAAGTACGGGTGTTGTACGACGAGGAGACGCTGTACATCGGTGTGGTTGCGCGTGATCGGGAGCCCGACCGCATTATCTCCCGGATCCTCCAGCGGGACCGCCTCATGGCGGTCGATTTTCGCGGGCAGACCGAATTCGCCGGCGACGACGCCGTGGCGATTCTGCTCGACCCCTTCCACGACCATAAGAACGCCGTCGTCTTCGCCACCAATCCCAACGGCGCGGAGTTCGAGGCACTCGTCACGGACGAGGGCCGTGAGTTCAATATCGACTGGCGGGCGGTCTGGGAGGTGAAGGCAGCCAGGCACGCCGACGGGTGGTCGGCTGAGTTCGCGATTCCATTTCGCACGCTGCGGTACCCGTCGAACGACGATGGCGAGCCCTGGGGATTCAACGTCTCTCGGATGATACGCCGCAAGAACGAGGACGTCCTGTGGAGGTCATGGTCGCGCGACAACGAGGGGTTCCTGCGCGTGAGCCGCGCCGGCCACCTCTACGATCTTCAAGATCTGCCGCGGTCGAGCCTCAACGTCGAGATGAAACCCTTCGTCCTGGGCGGCGGCACACAGGAAGACGCCATTCCGGACGGCACCTCAGTCGAGACGACGGTTGACGCCGGCCTCGATGTCAAGTACGAGGTCCGGCCCGGCTTGCTTCTGGACCTCACGGTGAACACCGACTTTGCGCAGGTCGAAGTGGACGATCAGCAGGTCAACCTGACTCGATTCAACCTCTTCTTTCCGGAGAAGCGGGATTTCTTTCTGGAGAATTCCGGGATCTTCGAGTTTGGAGCGCGCGGCAGGTTTTTCGACCCGCCGCCGTTCCTTCTGTTCTTCTCGCGGCGCATTGGGATCAGCGAGGACGGTGAGGTTCCGGTGATGGGCGGCGCTAGGCTGACAGGACGGGTGGGGCAACAGACTCTGGGTTTCCTCAACGTGGTCACCAACGACGCGCACGGCGACCCGCGCACCAACTTCGCCGTCGCCAGGGTCAAGCGAGACGTAGGAGAGAACAACTACGTCGGCGCGATGGTCACCGACCGTCGACACGCCGACGGAGCGAATACCACAGCCGGCGTCGACTGGTCTTTCTGGCCCACCGGCCAGCTGAACCTTCAAGGATTCTTGGTGCGCACGCAGACGAGTGGTGACGGCGGAGACGACAATGCATATCGGGTAGCCGCAGATTTCATCTCGGATTTCTTGAACCTCAGCGCTGCTCACGTCTTCATCGGCGAGGAAGCCAACGCTGAGATGGGGTTCAGTCTGCGAACGGACATTCGAAAGTACGACTACAACATCAGGCTCGTGCCGCGGCCGGACGCGCTCGGACTGCGGCGGCTGACGTTCTTTTCGTCCGGCGACTACGTCACTCGCTCGGACGCCCTGCTGCAGGATTATCGCTTCTCCGTGGGATTCTCGCCCACTTGGAACACAGGGGACAATTTCTTCGTTTCCTTCGCCCGTGGCTTCACGAGGTTGGACGAAGAGTTCGACTTGACCGACGATGTCATAGTGCCGATTGGAGAGTACAACACGTGGGAGATCTCCAGCAGAGGCAACACCAGCACGAGTCGGCCCATCATGCTCATGACAGATATCAGTTACCAGAAGTTCTTCGATGGACGGCTGCTTCGTCTCGGCGGCGACATCACTGCGTTGTTCGGCTCACATCTCGCGGTCACGACTGGTTACACGCGTAACTCCGTGGACGTTCCGTGGGGGAAGTTCGACGCCGACATCGCCCGCCTGCGGATGACACTGGCGACATCAACTAAGTTCATCGCGAATGCTCTCCTGCAATACAACAGCGTGGACCGTGACATCTCCGCCAACGTCAGACTCAATTTCATCCATCGGCCGGGAAGCGATCTCTTCGTGGTGTTCACGGAGGAGCGTGGGTCCGATTCTTCAATCTGGGATTTCGGGAATCGTGGGCTGGTGGCGAAGATTACGTATCTGACGAGGATATAATAGGGAGAAGGGAGAAGTTATGAAGGGAGAAGGCCCCGCCGCCCAACCCCGTGCGGGTTCGTAGTAGGATGCTTGCCAGACGCGATGCGTAAGACGCTAGATGCGCGGGGGCCCCCCGCACGCCGCGGGGGTCGGGTGGGACCTTCTCCCTTCTCCCTTCTCACTTCTCCCTAGTCACATCCCCAGCCAATACGCCACCTTGACGGCCAGCACGTGATTCGCAGGGGCCCCGAACACCTCGCCTACCGCGTCGCCAAAATCGAAACTGCCATCATCGAACCGATCGCGCCGATCCTGCTGCCACACGAGAAAGAGTGTGGAGCCGGCGTGGAATTCCCACCTCAGAACGGCATTCGAGCGGAGTGACGCCACACGGAAATCGGGATCGTCGAAGCTTATATCATCGATGCCATCCGCATCGACGTCGACGAGGACGTCCTCCTCACCTCCGGGCCGCGTCATCCGGTCAACAGCAAGCTCATCAAACCGCTGCGTGTAGACCTCGGCCTTGGGGTCGCGAACTAGCTTGAGCGTTTCGTACCGCCCCGCCGATACGAACGGCTGAGCGAAGAACTCGAAGGAAAGCTTCGGGGTGATCGCCAGATCGGCCCGAAGCGTGAAGGACAACTCCTTCCGATCGATTCTCCCGACGACGTAGTAGGTGGAATCGGCGGTCGATTCCGTTGCCACATATTGCCTGTCGTCTGTGTTGATGCTGCCGGCTCCCGAGAAGCTGAGCGAGACCGGACCGCTCCGAAAGCGGACACCACCGCTCAAGCGCGACCGTGTGACCCCGGTAATGTCCTCCCGGGTGTGGTTGAATCCGAAATCCGCCCACACAGGCTTCGTGAAGTTGCTGCGGACTCTGCCGCTCACTTCCCACGCCCCAGGGACCTCCACAGCGGGCCCGCCACGGAGCAGCCCCGTCTCCAGGCTGGGCAACAACCGCTCGACTCGCGTGTTGAATCCCCAATAGTTGAGGAATGTGGCGTCGAGGCGGCTATTGAACTGCAGCTGCGTACGCTCACCACCGTGAGTGAACTGCGCGTCCTCACTGAATTGCCACGTGAAGCGCCGGAACACCCGCCCGGGTTGCAGCCACCGGAACTCGAGCTCGGTCTCCAGCTGGTGGCGGTCGGCGTTTCTGAGAAACCCCATGTCGTTCGTCTCGAACCCCGGGCTGCGGGTATCGAAGCTCGCTTCCCAGTTCACAAACCCGACGACCTTGGCGATACGTGCGTTGGCGGCGTATCCTCGTAGCACAGTGGCCGTGGAATCGAGCATGCCATGGGTCTGATCCGGGCGCTGGAAATACCTGGCGGAGCTTTCCTGCGCACCCAGGATTGCCTCCGGTGAGCCTTCGATCTGAGATCCCATCACCGCCGCCTGCACTTCGTACGCGTCGCCTCCGAAACGCCAGCGCATGTCGGCGCCGCCAGAGAACGCTCGCCTGCGCAATTCCGTCACGAAAG
>JBDHDY010000324.1:0-4862 GCA_039591275.1 Gemmatimonadota bacterium
ACCGACGGATTTTCTCGATGATCGGTTCAAGAGCCCGGCCCTGAACTTCATCTCGGCAGCGATGTTCGCTGTCGTGCTGCTGAACTTCCTGCTGGCGCAGCTCATGGCGCTGGGAGCCGCCTTCTCCGGCCTGACGCAAGATCAGATTCCCTATTGGATGGGGGTGGTTGGTGGTGGAGCTGTGGTGTTGGCGTATGTGCTGATGGGTGGCATGCGGGCTGTGGCTTGGACGGATGTGTTGCAGGGATCGCTATTGGTCGTTGGAGTCCTTGTGATCCTGGTGTTGGTGTGGGTTGAGGTCGGATCGCCGACGTCGGTGGTGCGTACCGTGCAGCTGCTGCGTCCTGAGATGGTGGCGAATCCCGATCTGGAAACCAGTTTTGTCTGGCTCAGCAACTTCTTTCTGCTGGCTCTGGGAGCACCGCTCTACCCACAAGCCATCCAGCGGGTGTATGCGGCGAAGAAGCTGAAGCACTTGCGAACCACGCTGGTGGTGATGGCTATCCTTCCGCTGATCGTCATTTCTACGGTCATCTTCATCGGGGCCGCGGGCATCGCCCTCTTCCCGGAGCTGGACAGATTCGCATCTGATCAGGTGACCTTTCGCGTGCTGACGTACCTCGTCGAAAGCAACGCGTTGGCGTATTACCCGGCGCTCATTATGTCGACGGCGGATTCGTGTCTTCTTTCGCTCTCGTCGATTGTCACGAAGGACTTCGTCGCCAGGTTCCGGCGCCTCACCCCCGAGCAGGCCGAGCGACGTACCGGCCTCGTGCCCTGGTCGAGTGTTGTGATCATGGTCGTTCTCGTTCTGATTGCGATGCGGCCCCTTACGACGCTGTGGGGTTTGCTGGTCGTGAAGTTCGAGATCCTCATCCAGCTGTCCCCTGCTTTCGTGCTGGGTACCCTGCATGACCGGAAAGATCCCCGGGCCTTTGCGGTCGGAGACATCCTAAAGGGGCTCGTGGCCGGTTTGGTGGTCACGCTGGGGATGTACGTGAGCGGCACGCTGGATCTCGCCGGCCTACACGCCGGAACGGTGGGTGTCGCGGTCAACTACTTGGTTGTGGTCGCCGCGTGGGCCTTCCGACTAGGGGGGATCGTCCAGCCGCCGCTCACGCTGCAAAAGCCCACGAGGACACCCGGGCAACGATCGGACGAGACCGAACTCCCCTCGCCTCCGGTCGGAGGGGAGCCGGTCGTTCCTCCCACCACCCGACCTGAAGAGCGGTGATCGCTACCGATCGCGTTGCTCCCATCCCATGGTCAGGGGCTCCTGTGCACCGAGCAACTCGAAACCTGCAGCAAGCGCCTGAGCACGGAAAGCGCTGACGTCGTCGGCGAACACACGGTTGAAGCGCTCGAGCGTGGTCTCGAGCTGCGACTCAATTCGCTGCAGTCGTAACATCTGCGCTTCTGTCGGGGCGTCAGCCGACGAGTCGAGCAGGAAGAATCCAAACATCAGCCGTGGCAACAAGCGGGACTCGTACGGAAACAAACCCTGCTGGTCGGGCGGATCGATGAACCGTGCGGATAGGGAGTCGAGTTGCTGCCCCAGGGTCTTCGCTGCATCGCGCAACGCAGTCGCTGCGCTATCGTCCTTTCCTTCCATCGAACCCAAAACGGTTTCGATTTGTGTTTTGGTACGGGTGATCCTATCCAGTGCCTCTTTAATGACCTCTGCCCGTTGGCCCATCCTCATGAGCGCCACCACCCGGGCGTCCCGCTGGGATGTAGAAATGGCAGCCCGTGGATCGGCGCGAACCTCGACGGACCCTGTCGCGGTATCGGCGGCTGCCACGACGCGTACGCCGTAGCGACCGGGCAGCACCTGGGGGCCCTGGAGTCCGAAGAAACCAGTTTCTGGTACGTCGAAATCTTCCTGTCGAAGGTCCCAAGTCGCGCGGTTCAATCCCCGTTTCTGCGGTGCTTCTAATCGACGTATGACTGAGTCGCCCTCCAGGATCTCGATGGCGACCTTTGCGGTGTCGATACCCTCCGCCACCCAATAGGTGAGCAAGGCGCCGCGAGTCCGATTCTGTCCCGCATACACGGCGTCGCCGCTCGAGAGCATGCCCGGGGCATTTCCCCAGAACCCCGGCCCTGGTGAAAGCGCGACTGCCGGTGGAGGCTCAAAGAGTTGCAGTGGTGTGTGGAGCGCGCCAGTACCTCGAGCCAGGGCTCGCAGCGGTCGGATGTCGTCTAGGATGTATGCCGCCCGTCCGTGCGTGCCAATCACGAGGTCGTGATCACGCGGGTGCACGATGAGGGCTCTCACGGGAACAGTCGGCATACCGTGGCGCCAGGGAATCCAGGTGCCTCCTCCATTGAAGCTTAGGTACAGCCCAAACTCGGTTCCCAGGAATAGAAGGTCGCGAACCACCGGGTCCTGTTCGATGACATGTACGAAACCGCGGAGGTCGTCGGAGGCGAGGCTCTGCCAGTTTCGACCGTAGTCTGCCGTGCGATAGACGTAGCTCGTCCAGTTGCCGCGACGGTGGTCGTCGAACACTACAAACGCCTCCCCGCCGTCGAACTTGGATGCTTCGATGTGCGGGACCCAGGTCGCATCGGGTACACCGTCGATGCGGTTGATGACATTCGACCACGTTGCGCCGCCGTCACGCGTGATCTGCAGGTTGCCGTCGTCCGTCCCTACCCAGATTACGCCGCGCTCGACCGGGCTTGGAGCAATCGTGAGAATGGTCGTGTGGTTTTCGGCACCGCTCGCGTCTACGGTCAAGCCTCCGCTCACGTCGGATCGCTGCTTCTCGGGGTTGTCGGTCGTGAGATCGGGAGAGATGATCTCCCACGTCGCACCGTGGTCGCGGGTCCGGTGGACAAACTGACTGCCCAGATACATGGTCGTGGAATCGAAGGGATCGACGTTCAAGCCGGCGTTCCAGCTGAACCGTAGCCGCGTCCCGTCCGGATGTTCGGGCTGCAGATCACGCAGCTGTCCTGTCGTCGTGTCGAACCGGCCGATGCGTCCACCTTGCCACATGCTGTAGATGTAGCGAGGGTCAGAGAAGTCACGGAAGGTGGCAAAGCCGTCCCCGAAACCCACCATGCGCCAATGCGAGTTGCGAATTGTGTTTCCCGTCCAAACCGCGCTCGGCCCCACCCAAGAGCCATTGTCTTGTAAACCGCCGTACACGTTGAATGGTGTGGCCATGTCGACGTTGAGATGGTAGAACTGCGCGACGGGGATGTTTTGCGCGAACCTCCAGTGCTCACCGCGGTCGTGTGAGATCCGCACGCCCCCGTCGTCACCCAGCAAAAGTGTGCGATTGTGGTTGGGATCAATCCAAAGGGAGTGAACGTCGCCGTGAATTCCGGACCCCGCCAAGACGCGAAACGTCTTTCCACCGTCTTCGCTCAATGAGACCTGGCCGGCCAGCGTGTACAAGCGATTCTCGTTGCGCGGGTCGACGCGGATGTCCGCGTAGTAGAACGGTCGCTCAACTATGCCCACCGAGTCGTTGACGGTTTGCCACTTCTGGCCCCCGTCGTCGGAACGAAGTAGAGCGCTCCGCTCGGCTTCCACCAGGGCGTAGATGACGGCTGGGTCGCTCCGGGCCATCGCAAGACCCATCCGTCCCAATTCCCCCTTCGGCAGTCCGTCCTCTTCACCGAAACGCTTCCAGTTGTCGCCGCCGTCGTGGGTAACGTACAAACCGCTTCCCGGCCCCCCCGACGTGAAGAACCACGGCTCGCGACGGTGCTCCCACAGTGCCGCGAAGAGTTTGTTGGGGTTGGTGGGGTCCATCACGAGATCGGCGGCGCCGGTGCGCTCGTTCACGTAGAGCACGCGCTCCCACGTTGAGCCTCCGTCGGTCGTGCGGTACACCCCGCGCTCCTCACCGTCGCTCCAGGTCGGGCCCATGACGGCGAGGTAGGCGATGTCGGGGTCGGAGGGATGCAGCACCACGCGGTGAATCCGCTCTGAGTGCTCGAGCCCCAGATGAATCCACGTAGCTCCAGCGTCGAGGCTCTTGTAAATGCCGTTCCCGACCCCAGCGCTGTTGCGCACGTTGCCTTCTCCGGTGCCGGCCCACACGATGTCGGGCACAGGCTGGAAGACCGCGATATCCCCGATCGATGACGCTGGCTGGTCGTCGAAGATCGGAATCCAGGTAATACCCCGGTCAACAGACTTCCATATCCCACCGGTTGCCGTTCCTACGTACATGGTGCTCAGATCGCTCTCCACCGCCGTGACAACGGCTACCCTGCCACTCATCCCCGCCGGACCGATGTTCCGGGCCGGCATTCCTTCAAAGATGGCCGAGTCGATCTGGCCCACAGCGGGTGTCGCCGCGGCGACAAGCATCACGAGTATCGCGCGAATGCATCTCATGTTTTGGCTCCGTCTTCTACTACAGCAAGTTGCTCTCAATTGATCACAGAATGATGGTGGGGAGTTAGCGCGAGAATGCAGGCTCCGCAATGAGGGCTCCAGATTGTGCGGAGCCACGGATTACGCAGATGATTGCAGACTGGCGCTGACGGCTTGTGATGTCTTACCTGCGGGCCGCTGGCAGCTTGTGTGGTGATGGGGATTGGTGGGGCGTCCTCGATGCGGTGGTGTGACGTGGGAGACAAACAAACCCCGGGCGTAAACCCGGGGTCTTTGTCACGCTGCGCGGACGGGATTAGCGGCTGATCAGCCGAACCGAGCCGGAACCAGTATCGATGTGGATTCGGCCCCTACCATCACCGATGCGGCCCTGCAGGGACGATCGGCCAAAGCGAGTCACGGTAACCGGCATGTCGAAGTCGATACCGCCGCTGCTCGTCTCCACGTCGATCTCGGCGCCCAACCCTTCCGGGATAGACACTGTGACGCTGCCGGATCCCGT
>JBDHDY010000325.1:0-4327 GCA_039591275.1 Gemmatimonadota bacterium
AAATACGATGGGTGGATCGCCGTCGGTGAGGAATTGCTCGAAGTTCCGATTGACCTCGTGCGGCTCCGAAGCGTCATACAGGGGGAATCCTGTGAGGCGCACGGAAGCCGGCCAGTCCGGTTGCGGTGGGCCGAACCAGTCGGGGAAGAGTCCGATCACCCCCTGAGGCGGATGCATCCAGTCCTTGAAAAGTCGGTGGACTGGTGGCAAACCAAGCTCCGCCCGCCAGCGGTTGAACTCCGGTGTGATGTGCCGGTCCACGTACAGGTGATCGACTATCCACCAAATGAGGCGCTTGAGTGGCGTGGGCATCTTGCTCAGATCGCTGCCCGGGCTGAAGGCGGGCATTTGGTGGAGCGTGCGGAAGGCGGACGGAGCTAGCTGAAGCGTCACCACCGGGATGTCGTGAAGCTCTGCCAACACCCGGGTTGAAAGGGAGAAAGCGTGGCCCACGAACACGGTGCGTCCGGGCTCGTATAACGGCTGCAGTGACTCGTATCCCGCGCGCATGTACTGGGAAATCGTTCGGAGGACGACCTGCATCCCTTTGCGCGGATGCCACAGATCGGGGTCGTTGGTGAGGTTGTCAAACTCCTCCTTGCTCAACGTTCCGGCAAAGCGCAGGCCGGCATCCTCAGTTGCAAAGCGGAAGGGTTCGGAGGTGATGACCGTGACATCGTGACCCCGTTCCTTGAGCGCGCGGCCTACGCCGACGAACGGGTGTACGTCGCCGGCAGAGCCGACCGGGGTGAGAACCATGTTATAGGAGGGCATTCATCCGTGCCTGGTTCACCGTTGAGGGCTATGTACTGGGAAGCAATCTAAACACGTTTGGGGCTCAATTGTTGGTTGGTCGGCGGGCAGGTCCTTCGAGACGCGTCGCTACGCGACGCTCCTCAGGGCAGGCGGGTACGTGATGGGTGTCGCTCTCGTATCCCGAACGCGCACTAGCCACCGGTGGGAGACCCCGTCATTATTAGACCCTCGATTGTGGCCTTCACTTATACCGATACTCATCCCGACTATGACTAGATCGCTCAACATCATCGGACGCGGCCTCCTCCCGGTCGCACTCTGGACGCTCCTTTCACCCGTCACACCAGCACGCGCTCAAGAGATCAACGCCCAGCAGTTCCAGGGTATGCAATGGCGCAACATCGGCCCGTTCCGCGGCGGCCGGTCTGTCGCCGTGGCGGGCGTGCCATCGGATCCCTTCGCCTACTACTTCGGTGGTGTGGGGAGCGGCGTTTGGAAGACCACCGACGCCGGCACGATGTGGCGGAACATCTCCGACTCGACCTTCGGGACCAGCTCTGTCGGCGCGATTTCCGTTGCCCTCTCAGACCCAAACGTGGTCTACGTGGGCATGGGCGAGCACGCGGTCCGCGGCGTCATGACGTCCCACGGCGACGGTGTGTACCGTTCGACCGACGCGGGGCGCAGCTGGCAGCACCTGGGTCTCGAGCGGACGCGGGCGATCTCCCGCATCCGGATTCATCCCACGAATCCTGACCTCGTCTATGTGGCGGCGCAGGGTGCGCCGTACGGAGCCACCGAGGACCGTGGGATCTACCGCTCTGCGGATGGGGGTGCCACCTGGGACAAGGTCCTCTACGTGAGCGAGTCGGCGGGGGCGAGCGACCTGGCCATGGATCCGAACAATCCGCGCATACTCTACGCGGCTTTCTGGGACCACCTGCGACTGCCGTGGGAAGTGAGGAGCGGTGGGCCCGGAAGTGGAATCTGGAAGTCCACCGACGCCGGGGACACCTGGCGGCAACTTACCAAGGGCTTTCCCGAGCTTGTCGGAAAGACCAGCGTCACTGTAGCGGCCAACTCCGACAGAGTGTACGCGATGATCGAGGCCGATCCGAAGGGTGGGCTGTACCGCTCGGAGGACGGCGGCCAGAACTGGCGGCTGGTGAGCGACTCCTGGGATATCCGGCATCGCGCATGGTACTACACAGAGGTGTACGCGGATCCGCAGAACCCAGATGTGGTGTGGGTGCTGGCGGCACCGACGATGAAGTCGATTGATGGGGGGCGGACATTCACGAGGGTGCGCACGCCCCACGGCGACAACCACGATCTCTGGATCAATCCGACCAACAGCAACTTCCTGGTCAATGCGAACGACGGCGGCGGCAACGTGTCGCTGAATGGGGGACGGACCTGGTCCACCCAGCAGAACCAGCCGACAGCACAGTTCTATCGTGTCAATACCGATAATCGCTTTCCTTACTATGTCTATGGCGGCCAGCAGGACAACACCTCCGTGGCTATCGCAAGCCAGGCGGCCGGCGGCATAGGCTGGAAGGATTGGCACGCGGTAGCTGGGTGTGAGAGCGCGTACGTGGTGTTCGACCCTGACAATCCCGTGAGGAACTACGGCGGCTGTTACATGGGTCAGATCATGGAGTGGGATGAGCGCACCGGCGGCCAGCGCAACATAATGGCCTACCCGCAGCTTCCGGCCGCAATGGCATCGCGTGACATGAAATACCGCTTCAACTGGAACGCTCCCATCGTGGTGTCGCAGCACGACCCGACCGTCATGTACCACGCGGGGAACGTGCTTCTCAAGTCGACGAACAGCGGCAACACTTGGGCGGAAGTCAGCCCCGACCTCACCCGCAACGAAGACGACAAGCAGGGCCCAGGCGGTGGTCCCATCACCAACGAGGGAGCGGGCGGCGAGATCTACAACACGATCATGTACGTCGCCGAGTCGCCGCACGATGCCGGGACCCTGTGGGTGGGCACCGACGATGGGCTCGTACACGTGACGCAGGACGGGGGCGCCACATGGAGCGATGTTACACCGGATGACCTCGATGTGGGGATGATCAACGCAATCGATGTCTCGCCCCATGACGCTGCGTCCGCGTACGTGGTGTATACGCGGTACAAGTTCAACGACTTCACCCCGCACATCTACAAAACCAACGATTATGGGCGGCGGTGGGAACACGTCACCGAGGGTATCGCGGCGGAGGCACACGTCCGAGTAGTGCGGGAGGATCCCGTGCGCCGCGGGCTGTTGTATGCGGGGACGGAAGCCGGACTCTATGTCTCGTGGGACGACGGAGAGCACTGGCAGTCGCTGCAGCTCAACATGCCGTTGACACCCATAACCGATCTCCAGATCCATAAGCGGGACAACGATCTGGTCGCCGCGACACAGGGCAGGTCGTTCTGGATTCTGGACGATCTCTCACCGCTCCAGCAGGCCGACGCGAGCGGTGCAGAGGGAGAGCTGCATTTATTCAATCCACATCCTGCATATCGTGTTGCGGGATTCGGCGGATTTGGCGGATTTCCCGGTGTCGTTGGTACGAACCCGCCCGGCGGCGCCATTATCGACTTCAACGTCGCCGAGGTGTCGGATTCGACGCCCGTCACGCTCGAGTTGCTGGATGGGCAAGGTGCCGTGATTCGGAGCTACTCGAGCTCCAAGGCCGTGGACTCGGCAGATGTGCTGCAACTCAAGCCTGGTCACAACCGCGTCGCATGGAACCTGCGGCACGAGAGGGTTGAGAACGTGCCGGGTCTCTACGTGTTCGGAACGCTGTTAGGGCGGCGCGTCGTCCCCGGCAACTATGAAGCGCGCCTGACCCAGAGCGACGCAACCCAGATGGCAAGCCTCGAGGTGCGTGCGGATCCGCGTGCCTCTGCGACGCTCGCCGGCTTCCGCGAGCAGGATCAACTAATGGTTGCCATCGACGAGCATCTGCAAGCTCTCCATCAGGATGTCATTCGGTTGCGTGACGTGCGAGACCAGATCGAGGATGTCATGGATCGCGCGACTGCTGACGATGGAGTGGAGGAAATTGCGGAAGCTGGTGATGCGCTTGTGGAGAAGCTAACGACGATGGAGGATTCACTCATCCAGAAGCGTACGGTGGATGGTCAAACGGTGATCAACTTCCCGTCGCGGCTCAACTTCCATTACATCTACCTGCGGATGTCGGTCGAGAATGCCGAGGGTGTCGTGACGGATGGGACACAGGATATGTTCGCAGACCTGTCCGAGCAATGGATGCGCCATCGGGCCGAATTGGACCTGTTGCTGGGGCCGGAGTTGGATGAATTCAACCGTATCGTGAGCGACCATGGTGTTCCGGCAGTGATCGTGCAAAGGGCAGAGCGCGTCATCAGCTCGCGATAAGGAACAAGGATTGCGACCGGGCTTTTGAGCAGCCTGTCGCGAGCAGAGTCAACCCTGCAGCAAATCGCTCAACGCCTGCTGCAACACGGCGATGGATCTGTAGAGATCGCCCAACTCCAGGTGCTCGTGCGGCGTGTGGTCGAGTGAGCTGTCGCCGGG
>JBDHDY010000326.1:0-4312 GCA_039591275.1 Gemmatimonadota bacterium
GCATTCCCTACCCATGATCACGTTCGTCGCCCTGATCGGCGTCAATTGGTGGGCGACCCGGGACGCCGGTGGAACCAGTTACATGGTGCAGCGCATGCTCGCCGCCCGAGACGAGCAGCACAGCTTTCTGGGGGTCCTGTGGTTCTGCTTCGTCCACTATGTGTTGCGCTTCTGGCCCTGGATCGTCGTCGGTTTAGTGACGCTCGTGGTCTTCCCCGATCTCCAAGACCGGGAACTCGGCTACCCGATGGCGATCGTCGAGTACTTGCCGACCGGTCTTCTGGGCCTCATGGTGGCGAGCATGTTGGCCGCTTTCATGAGCACAATTGACACCCTGCTCAACTGGGGCGTGTCGCTGTTGGTAAATGACGGTTACAAGGCATTCATCAGGAAGGAGGCCAGCGAGGGTCACTACGTGCGGGTGTCGAGGCTACTCGTCGTAGCGCTCATGATCGCAGGCGGTGCCACCGCGTACATGATGCAATCGATCCGTGGAGCGTGGGAGCTGTTCTTCGGGATGACCGTGGGGATCGGCGGCGTGTTTGTCATGCGGTGGTGGTGGTGGCGGGTCAATGCGTGGAGCGAGATCGCGGCGTGGGTGTCCACGGCCGTGGTGTACGTCGGCCTCTATATCATCGAGCCCGATCTCGTCTTCGGGTGGCATCTCATCCTCACAGCCCTAGTGTCCACCGTGTGCTGGGTCGCCGTGACTCTCGTAACGCCTCCGACGGACCAAGCCAAGCTCGTGGCGTTCTACGAACGGGTGCGGCCCGGCTCGCCCTGGTGGAAGCCGGTGGCCCGCCGGAGCGCCGTTGTGGTAGATCGCATGGGGTGGTCAGACATCACCGATTGGCTGGCCGGGCTCGTCTTCATCTACGCCGCCCTCTTTGGCGTCGGGAAGTTGGTGCTGGCGGAGTGGATTGAGGGGGTGCTCTACCTGGCGGCGGCCACCGTCGCCGGGGCCGTGATCGCCCGCAGCCTGTCCCGAACGGCACAGGCCAAAGGGATGACGGCCAAAGTGTGACCTGCGCAGCAGCGCTCTCCGTGCCCCAGCGGGCACCTTAATCAGCGACCGACAGTACCGGCAGCCAAATGGGAGTAGGAGATTAGGATATGGCCCAGCGATTCCCCACCCTCCAGACCCTCCGATCATGGCCGATCCTGGTGGCTCTCATGACGGGATGCAGCTTCGAAATGCCCTCGGATGTGGAACTCTTCGTGGAAGCGCCCGCCATGGTGCAGGAGGGACAGGAATTCACCATCGTCGTCCGCATCAAGAACACCGCGTCGGAGACCCAGACCTTCGTGGATCTCGATATCGCGGACGCCTACCTCGAGGGAATCGTGATCAAGAGCACGCAGCCCGCGTTCTCCGACGCGATGCACGTGCCCATCGACAATACGGTGAGCTATTCGCTAGGCCTCCCGGTCGCGGCGGGGAAGGAAGTCAAAGTGACTTTGCGGGCGGCGGCCGTCCGCTCCGGGGACTTCTCCGGCGACTTCGATTTCTGCATCAACTCGGAGATCACCTGTCTGCCGTATCCCGTACGGACGGTAGTTCGATAGCAGGAGGGGCAGAGGGAGCAGGGAGACAGCAGCGGCAGAGGGGGCAGGAGGGGCAGGGGGGCAGGCGATGTGGATCTGTCATGGGATTCCACTCACTAAACAAATACCAACCCCACGATTTCGTTCTATCTTCAAGGGCACCCATGCGAGCGCAGGAGTCCGCAGATCCGCTCGCATGTCGCCCAACACGTTCACCGCAGACCGCATCAACAGGAGATAGATCTCATGGCAGTATACGTGGTCGTCGACATCGACGTACATGACCCCGACCGTTACGAGGCATACAAGCGGCTAGCTGCACCCACGGTGGAGGGGCACGGCGGAAAATACCTTGTGCGAGGCGGGGCCGTGGAAATACTCGAGGGTGAATGGCAGCCGAAGCGTTTCGTGGTCCTCGAGTTCCCCACTGTGGACCATGCCACAGAGTGGTGGTCCTCCGAGGACTATGCGCCGGCGAAGAAAATCAGACACGAAACGGCCAACACCAACATGATCCTGGTCCAGGGTGTCTAGCAAGCATATCTCACTAGAGGTTAGCAGCGGCCACGGCCACAGGTCGGTGGGCACCGCAGCGCGCGTTGGTGCGCTGTGGGCTTTGGGATGTCGAGTCGTGGCAGGCACCGCAGCGCGAAAAGGTGCCTGCCGACCTATTAGCCACTCGCCAAATCTTGCACCTGCTCCCATCGCGATGGGAGATCGACGGTCATTTGGCCACGCGACCACGTTACGAGGCAGGGTCCCGCGCGCTATGCTTATGAAATCACACAGCCGTTCCAGCACGCCCACGCCGTCGCCAGTTTCCACAAGGAGTGTTCCATGAAGCGGAGTTTTGTCTTACACACAGTCACCATTGCCCTTGGGCTTCTGCTCTGGCACGACGCTACGGCACAGGACGCAAAGGATGAGCTGGCCCGCGCCCTGGACGCTCGGCAATCCCACTACGTCGACGTTGCCATGCAGATCTGGAACTACGCCGAGGTAGGTTATCAAGAAGTAAAGAGCTCGGCGCTGCTCCAGGCGCAGCTGCAGGATGCGGGTTTCAGCATCGAAGTGGGCGTCGAGGGTATGCCTACTGCCTTTGTCGCGTCGTGGGGAACGGGACGGCCCATAATCGGCATTCTGGGTGAGTTCGATGCTCTGCCAGGATTCTCACAGGACGCTGTTCCCGAAATCAAGCCTATCGAGGGAAGGCGGGCCGGCCACGCATGCGGCCATCATCTCTACGGGACGGCCTCGACCGCGGCAGCGATCTCGGTTAAGGAGTGGCTCGAGCGTGAGGGCAGGACCGGCACCATCCGGCTGTACGGAACACCCGCCGAGGAAGGCGGCTCGGGCAAGGTGTACATGGTGCGGGGAGGGCTCTTTGACGATGTGGACGCCGTGCTGAGCTGGCATGCCTCCGACAGAAACGACGCGAGTCCCTCTACGATGCTGGCGAACAAGTCCGGCAAATTTCGCTTTCGGGGGATATCGGCCCACGCAGCCGGCGCGCCAGACCGCGCCCGTTCCGCCCTGGACGGGGTCGAGGCGATGAACTTGATGGCGAACATGATGCGCGAGCACGTGCCCCAGGAGACACGCATTCATTACGTCATCACGGCGGGAGGAAACGCGCCGAACGTGGTGCCGGACTTTGCCGAGGTTTACTACTACGTGCGGAACCCGGATCCCAGTCTGGTTGAGGAGATCTTCGAGCGACTCGTCAAAGTCGCCGAAGGTGCGGCGCTAGGTACCGGCACGACCATGGATTATGAGATCATCGGGGGCACGTACAGCAGGCTCCCCAACATGACACTGGCTCGGGTAGTGGATGCGAACCTGCGCAAGGTGGGAGGGCTGAGCTACACCCCTGAGGAACAGGCTTTCGCCGAGGAGATCCACCCGACGCTCGGGCCGCGCGTGGCGCCGTTGGGGATCCAGGAAGTCATCCAGCCGTTCGAGCTGCACACCACGTACGCGTCCTCAGACGCGGGGGACATCAGTTGGGTCGTCCCTTCCGCCGCGTTCACGGCCGCCACATGGGTGGCGGGCACGCCAGCTCATAGCTGGCAGGCCGTAGCAGCCGGCGGCACCACCATCGGCGCGAAGGCCATGATGGTAGCCGCAAAGACCCTGGCAATGTCGGCGATGGATCTGTACGCGAATCCGGCAACGATCGAGAGCGCGCGGCAGGAAATGGAGAACAAGAGAGGCCCGGACTTCCGGTACCGCGCCCTGCTGGGTGATCGCGCACCGGCGTTGGATTATCGGCGGTAGGGGCACGGGAAGTAGGGGCGCAGCATGCTGCGCCCCTACATTCGTGCCCCTACCCCTCCACTTCCGGCAGCGCGTCGTAGAACTCGACCATGCGTTGCCGCAGTGCTTCATCAGGGATCCGCCCGCGCGCCGCTCCCAGATTGTCGACCAGATATTCCATCTTAGCCGTTCCCGGGATGACACAGGTCACCGCGGGATGGGAGAGGACGAACTTCAAGAAGAACTGCCCCCAGCTCTCACAACCGAACTCCACCGCCCACTCGGGTAGCGGGCGCTCGCCAGCCCGGCGAAATACCACGCCGCGGCGATAGGGCAAATTGATCAACACACCCATTCCACGATCGGCAGCCAGTGGAAGCAGCCGTTCCTCTGCAGAGCGCTGCGCCATCGAGTAGTCGACCTGGACGAAATCCATATCTTCCTCGCGCATCACCAGCTCGAAAGCTTCGTACTGGCGCGTGGACGATGTCGTCATGCCGATGTAGCGGAA
>JBDHDY010000327.1:0-4303 GCA_039591275.1 Gemmatimonadota bacterium
AGGACGGTATTCGGAGCGCTTCAAAGATCCGCTCCGCTGGTACGCGAGGATCGAGTTGGTGGTGGGGGTCTTGGGCTTTGTCTTCCACGAAATCTTCACCTTCGTGACCGACGCGGCCTACGATACCCTCATTCCGATCGTGGGCAACGGTTTTGCAGTTCTCGTCGTCAAGTGGACCATCTCGAGCATTCTCATTCTACCTCAATCAGTCCTGCTGGGCGCAACGTTTCCGCTAATGAGTGCGGCGGTGCTTCGCCGCTTCAGCGCGCGTCCCGGAAGAACACTCTCCATCCTGTACTTCGCCAACAGCTTCGGGGCAGCCATGGGCGTGCTGTTCGCGGGATTCGTGCTCCTGGCTTTCGTCGGACTGCCGGGCACCCTACTCGTGGCAGCCGCCATCAACTTCCTGGTGGCGTTGGTTGCGCTGGGCGTCGCTCAGCAGTATCCGGCGCGGTCCTCTGCCGAGTCGGTCGCCGTGTCCGCGCACGAGCCGGAGGCCTTGGCGTCGGATGCAGCGGCTATCCCCACAGTGCGGCTTCAGAGGCTGTTGATTGGAGTCGCTTTTGGAACCGCAGTCGCGTCGTTCATCTACGAGATTGGGTGGATTCGCATGCTCTCCCTCGTGTTGGGCAGTGCCACCCACTCCTTCGAGTTGATGCTTTCGGCGTTCATTCTCGGTCTTGCGCTCGGGTCATTTTGGGTTCGCAATCATGCGGATCGTTGGAAAGCACACACGCGAGCGCTGGGCCTGGTGCAATGGTTGATGGGCGCAGCGGCCCTCAGCACCCTTCCTCTCTATGCGTCGTCATTCGAGTGGATGGCGACCCTCATGCAGACATTTGCCAGGACGGACGCTGGCTACCAGGCCTTTTCGTTTGCGCGGTATGGAATTGCCCTGATCATCATGTTGCCTGCGACGTTCTGTGCCGGCATCACGCTTCCACTAATCACACGCATCCTTGTGGTCCGGGGTATTGGTGAACGAGCGATCGGCAGAGTGTATGGCGTCAACACGCTAGGATCCATTGTGGGCGTCGTCATAGCCGGACTCCTGCTGATGCCGCTGATCGGCCTGAAGGGGATGTTGGTCGTTGGTGCCACACTCGACATGCTGCTTGGAGTGATGGTACTTGTCGTCATAGCAGGCCCACAGTTCAACGCTCGGAGATTGGCGTTTGCCACCATGGCGGCCACGGCGGTGGTGACGTCGCTGGGGGCCTTCACTAAGGACTTCGACCGAAGGCTGTTGGGAAGTGCCGTTTACCGAGGGGGAGAAATCCCGCAGGTGGGCGTGTTCGAGACCTTGTATCACGAAGACGGGCGCACCGCCACCGTCTCGGTGCAACGGCGAACGGACAACGGGCTCATCCGAATTTCAACAAACGGCAAGCCGGATGCGTCGCTGCCTGCCTATTGGACAGAGTCGTGTACCCAAGACACGGGTCGCGTCCTTGCCTCGGATGCCGCCACGCAGGCCCTCGCGCCGCTCATCACCTTGGCCCACACGCCGAATGCTCGTATGGCTGCGGTAATTGGACACGGCTCGGGTATGTCGTCGCATTTCGTGCTGGGAAATCCGATGGTCGAGGAAGTTGTAACGGTGGAGATCGAACCGGCTATGGTGGAGGGGTCGAGAGAGTTTCTGCCGGGCAACCGCCGCGTTTTTGAGGATCCGCGCTCCACCATGGTGATCGATGATGCAAAGTCGTACTTTGCCGCCTCGCGGCAACGCTTCGATTTCATTTTTTCGGAGCCGTCGAACCCATGGGTGAGCGGCGTTTCCAGCCTATTTAGCACCGAGTTCTACAGCCGTCTCAGCAACTATCTCTCAGACGTAGGGGTCTTCGGTCAGTGGCTGCATTTATATGAAATCGATGATGCGTTGATCCTGGCGATTCTGGGCGCGATTCATGAGAACTTCGCTTCATACGAAGTGTTTCAGTCCGCGGGGATGGACATTCTCATCGTAGCGAGCAACATGCCACGGCTTCCCGAGCCCGACTGGAGCGTGTTCGAGCATCCCGACATCGCGAAGGACCTCTGTCACAACCTGCCGCTCACACCACGGATGCTCGATGCTGCGAGGCTCATCACGCGTGACGCACTGGCGCCACTCCTGGATGACTGGGGCTACCCGAACTCAGATTTCTATCCAATCGTAGACGTTGGTGCGGAACGGACACGTTTCCTCAACCGGGTGGCCAGGGGCTTTGCCGGACTCTCCAATGCGCGCTTCGACCCCTCCGCACCGTTCTTTGGTGCCGTCTCCCGGCCAACCGACGAGAGAAGGGCACCGGTCAGAGGCATCGGACAGATGCGGGGCCTGGCGGTGAGCGCGCATCTCAACCATGTGTCCAACGGTGGAACGGTCGCGAGCTGGGATTCGTTGTTCACTGCCGTTGATTACCGCATGGCCAAGTGGAATGCGATCATATCCGGGCGTACTGCCCCTGCTTCCTGGATGGCTTGGCTCGACGACCTGAACGGCGCCGAACGACAAGTGCACGGAGGCGTGTTGGGATTTGCGGACACCGACTTCTATCGTGGAGTTTGGCAATATCTGGATCGGGTGGGAGCACCCGACATTGTGCGAGACGTGGTAAGCTTCCGAGAGGGGCTTGCTGCTTGGGACTTTCACAAGGTCGCGGAAGCTGGAGAGCGGCTACACCAGAGCGTTTTGGACGGGCAGGGACACCTCTCGGCGAGTGACTACCTGGACGGGATGGTTGTGGCCGAGTTGCGCCGTGGCGATGCCCTGGCGGCGCTTCGTATTTTTGAATCCGTCGCTCCCAAAAGCGGACGGGGGCCGGACGATTTGAGATTGCGTCTCCTGGACGCGTACATTATGGACGCGCTCGGCGAGCAGGAAGCGGATTCCGGCCGACCTGGTTCGTGAGGTCGCGCCAAGGGCAATGGCCGTTCGGTACTTAGAGTAAAGGGTGTTCGCGTGTGCATGTCCACAGGCACGGATCGATCATGACTTCCTCGACATCCGCTGGTCGTGCCACGCTGGACTCTGTCAGAAATTTCTGGGAAAACCACGTCAACAACGAGTATTACACAGCGAAGAAGCGCGGGTCGCCTGCCTACTTCGGGGAGATTGAACGTCGCCGCTACCGGTCACATTACCACCTCCGACGTTTGTTCGCGCAGCTCCAGGGCAGTTCGGGGCGCCTGTTGGAAATCGGCTGTGGGATCGGGGTGGACAGCATTCAGCTTTCGCGCTGTGGGTTTCACGTCACAGGCCTCGACCTTACGGATTCTGCCATTGAAGTGGCCCGACAGTTTGCTGATACCAGAGGGGTTGAGGTGGACTTTGATGTCGGCAATGGGGAGCAACTGGAATTTGACGACGAGACCTTCGATGCAGTGTATTCGTTCGGGGTGCTACACCACACCCCGGCGATCGAAAGCGCTGTGGCCGAGGTACGACGCGTGCTCAAACCGGGCGGCACGGCCTACGTTATGCTGTACCACCGAAGCTCCTTTGTGAACCTAGTGCACAGGCTTCTGCGCCTTCCCTACGAGTCACCGCGACATCTCAAGGACCACTGCCCGGTGGTGTACACCTTCACGAAGAAGACCGCGGCTCAGCTCTTCGAAGCCTTCTCCGACGTTGAGATACACGCCGACTATCCATTTACTTATGGATTCCGATATCTCACCTTTTGGGTTCCTGATTTGGTGCAGCGCGTTCTGGGCCGCTGGGTTGGGTGGCATCTGATGATACGGGCGGTTCGCTGAGCCGCAACGCGCTTGCACTGCTCAAGAATTTGCGTTCCCCGAGTGGTGCCCCGACTATACCGACTCATCCAGGAGGGATCGGTAGAGGTCATAGTCTGAGTCGCTGAAGCACACAAACCTCACGAGCTTCACGGACGTCTCTCCTGACACGCCCGAGTGCACCGTGTCAACGGCAATGTGGGCAGCCTCCTCGACCGGATATCGATACGCCCCCGTGCTGATCGACGGAAACGCTATCGATGCAATCCCGTTTTCCGCAGCCAGAGCCAGAGAGCGCTGGTAGCAATCTCTCAGGCGCTCCGGCTCTCCACGTTTGCCTCCACTCCAGACTGGTCCCACAGTGTGAATCACCCATTTGGCCTGGAGCTCGTATCCCTTGGTGATTTTGGCGTCACCCGTGGCGCAGCCACCCAACGTCTTGCACTCCTCGAGCAGCTGAGGCCCAGCTGCGCGATGAATGGCGCCGTCCACACCCCCGCCCCCTAACAGCGTCGTGTTGGCAGCGTTGACGATTGCGTCGACGTTCTGTTGCGTGATGTCCCCTTTGACGACCTCGATC
>JBDHDY010000328.1:0-7532 GCA_039591275.1 Gemmatimonadota bacterium
TTTGGCCGTTGTGAACGTGGAGGAGGAGTGGCACGTCGTGTGGTCGCTCACGCGCCGCAATTACCCAGCGAATCCGTCGACGTTTGCTGAGGTCGTGCTGGGGGGCTGAGCCCCGCCGCCCCGCCGCCGCCCCAGCTTTCCCCTCACCGCTCACCGCCCCAGTTATTGGTTATTAGTTATTAGTTGTTGGTCGAACCGAAGGTTGTTCAGCCCTCTAGATTATCAACGTTGAGATTTCGCCACTGGCCGCTCGCTCGATAGCTGTTTTTCCGACAAAAGGTCCTGCCGACAAGACGTCAATGCTAACAACTAACGACTAACGACTAATAACTAACAGCTAACAGCTAGAAAATCCCCACCGAAACCCCAACCCTAGCCACCAACATATTTGTCTCGCTCTCGATGGGAGTGAAGGTTATCCCCCCGTCGGGAGCCACGCGGAGGCTGCCTTCCCGCAGGTAGCGGGTCCGTCCGTTCCGAAGAAACCCCATCCCGAAATCCAAAGCGATGGGTGTGCGGCCGGACGAAACGGTGATCAGCAATCCGGCACCACTTGCGAGCGCGAAGGTGAAATCGTCGAAGTTGACACTGCTTGCAAAGGGCTCGGTGTCTGCCGTCCCGCTTGCCGATGATTCGGTCGCGAAATAGGAGAAACCGAGGGTCCCAAACACATATGGTCTCACGGGTCCGTGGGTCAGGGTGAATTGGGGGCCCACGCCAACCGATACTATGAAGTTGTTTGTCGTGACGTCTACGGTGACCTCCGGAATCGTAAGACTGAGCGGACGCTGCACCGTTTCGGTGCCGTACAACATGAAGGCCGCATCGAGCCGCAAACCGAAACGTGCCGCGCGGTCGAGGTTGATCACCGCGAACCCGTTCAACCCGCCGCCGAAGTCGACGAAGTTGCCGAACTGTCCGACCGGGAACGCGAGTGAAATGCCGCCGCCCACTTCGGCACGTGGGTGAGCTTCCTCGAGTCCGGGTGACTGGGCGCGGAGGCCGGACGGGACGAGCGTCGCTAGGCCAAGAACCAGTGTGAGCCGGGCGGTGGACGGAGTGTTCTGTTTCATTTTCATTTTATGCGGATCCTGCTCGAGTGTGTCTTCGGCATTAACCGGTGGATCGTGGCCGCTGTCATCTAAGATAGCAATGAACGTGCCCGGTGCGGCAAGCTCCTAAGCCGTTGCCGGCCACTTGGTTGAGTGGGTCGTCTCGAGTAGTCGCGAGCGATTCGTCCTCTGCGTTGGACAGTCCGGGGGTCGAATCGAGGATGGCGGTCGCCCCGGCTCCGGCTCAGTGCGGATGCAGGACTGGAACTGCGACAAATACGTGTAGGATTTGGTGCGGTGCTAGCGGTCCAGCAGCTTTACAAATTGGGCAGCAGTTTCGGGTCCAGTGCCTTTTTCTTCGTGTTTGAAGAACGCGTATAGCTCGGACCATTCTTGCCCGCCGATCCGTTCTACCCACTCGGCCAGCTGTTGTTGATCGTAGCTCTCACGCCTGAGGCGGAGGTAGCCCCAGCCCGTCGTCGAGACGATCGGCACGGTCTCCTCGTCAGTTTCGGCAATGACCATAGCGACGTTGTGATCGCGCAACGTCTCGTAGACATCGTCCTCAAACCACGAGGCATGGCGGAACTCAACGGCGGCGCGCCACCCCTGAGGTAGCTGTTTCAAAAAGTCCTGTAGTCGGGGCAGATCTTTCTTGAAGTTTGGCGGGAGCTGAAGCAGGGTCGGACCCAACTTCTTCTGCAGGACGGAGGAGGTCCGCAGGACGTATGAGAGTTCCTCCCCCGCATCTTTGAGTCGTTTGAAGTGGGTTATGCGCCGTGACGCCTTGAGCACGAACGCGAACCCGTCGGGAACTTGATCGTGCCAATCCGTGAGGACCTTCTCAGACGGCATGCGATAGAATGTGTTGTTGATCTCCACGGACCTGAATCGCTCGCCGTAATACCGCAGCATTTCCTTGTTGGGCAGATCCTCCGGATAGAAGCTGCCTTTCCAAGATTTATACGAGTAGCCGCTGGTGCCGATGTACGGAATCATAGGTACGGTTGCTGTTTAGGCCCGCTCCCCGCTCCCCGCTCCCAGCTCCCAGCTTCCATCAACCTGCCTCTTTCGGCGCCGGCGACACCGCCCCGGCTCTCGCCTCCCTCGCCGCAAGCGCCTTGCGGAACGTGATCACGGCTTCGAGGATGAGCCACAGCTCCAGGACGAAGATGACAGCTCCGACGGCGAGCAGCGCTGCCTGACTTTCAGTCCAGTACCGTATCAAGTTGCCGATCATCGCCCACGTGGTCATGAAGAGCAGGAATGCCATCGGAACCACAGTGACCCAGATGTTCCGCTTCAAGCTCAGCAGGAAGATCGTGATCACCAGCAGAGAGAGCCCCGCGGTCAGCTGATTCGTCGTGCCGAAGAGCGGCCAGAGGCGCATGCCTCCGGCACCTCGATCAATGCCAAGGGCGAGCAGCGCACAGCTCGCAACTGCGACGAATGTCGAGAGCCAGCGGTTTTGCATCATCTTGAGCCGGTACTGCCCTCCCAGTTCGGTGATGATGTACCTCTGGAGTCTGATCCCAGTGTCCATCGTCGTTGCCGCAAAACTGATCACGACGACCGCGGCGAAGATTACGGCTACTTGTTGTGGGATACCGACGCCCTGCGCGAGCACGCCGATCCCGTTGACGAAAGCGGACGTTGCTCCGGCTGACGCCGCCGCCCAGCTTCCGTAGTGCTGATGCCAACCATCGATCCCTGCGTAGACGGCGAAACCGGCCGTCGTGGCGAGAATCGATGTAAGCGCTACCGTCCCCTCACCTAGCGCTCCGCCGTACCCCACGTACCGCGCGTCAGACTCCTTGTCGAGCTGCTTGCACGACGTCCCCGATGCAACCAGGCCGTGAAAGCCGCTGATCGCTCCACACGCGATCGTGACGAAGAGGAGGGGAAACCAATTGGGAGCATCTGCAGGAAGCTGCGTGTTGATGGCAGGCGCAATGACTTCCGGATTGGTCAGGAAGATTCCCAGGAAGATGATCCCCAGCGCCGCGAACAACTGGTGGCTGTTGATGTAATCACGCGGTTGCAGGAGTACCCACACGGGCAGCACTGACGCAAAGAATCCGTAAACGAATAAGATGATGACCCACCCGGCGCGCACACCGTCCACGCGAGCGGCTTGCGTGGCTACCGCCGTATCGCCGCTTGCCGCGCCCAGCTGTGCCGATGTGGGACCGAACCCAAACGCGTCCGGGAGATCGAAGGGGGTGAACTGGCCGATCCAGATCAGGGCATAGAGAATCGCCAACGCCGCGAGGGATGTCCAGAGAATCGGCGCCCCTGCGCGATAGATGAGAAACCCGACCACCACCGCCACGGCCAGAGATCCCCACACCGGAAGCACCGCGCCAGGATTGGCCATAAAGAGATTGGCGATGACCACGGCGAAGACCGCGTTCACCAGAAGCAGCAAGAAGAAAATGATCAGCAAGAACAGGACTCGCGCGCGGCCGCCAATCATCGCTTCGGCCAGCGTGCCAATCGAGTTGCCCTTGTGCCGAACTGACAACCAAAGGGTGCCGAAATCGTGCACGGCGCCGGCGAAGATGGTTCCAAGGACGACCCACAGGAATGCCGGTAACCATCCCCAGATCACCGCTATCGCCGGCCCCACGATCGGCGCGGCACCTGCCACGGAGGTGAAATGGTGGCCAAACAGCACGTGCCTGTTGGTGGGGACGAAATCCACACCGTCCTCGAACTCGTGCGCTGGCGTCTTGTAATCAGGGTCGAGGCTATAGATCCGCTGCGCGATGAACCTGGAATAGACGAGATATCCCGTGGCGAATGCGGATATACCGACCAGCAATAGTGCGATCGAGCTCAACGGAGATACTCCAGTGATAGGGCGGATCTAATCTAGGGTGCGGAATGAGGGAGGCGGAAGGCAGGCCGCCCAACCCCCCGACCCCCCGGGCGGGCCGGCGGGCCGGTGTTCAGGCGGGCCGTCCATTTGATCGGCGATTGCAGATTGGCGATTGCAGATCTGCAATCTGAATTCTACAAACATCCTACTCTGCCCCTCCTGCCCCTCCGGCCCCTCCTGCCCCTTCTGCCGCTTCTGCCCCTCCTTGCCCCCGCCTACCTGCTACCCGCCTTTTCGCCCTCCGGCAACTCCGCAATGATTCGTTGCAGACCCTCTATACCCAGCACGTCGCTCTCCAAGAGCGGCAACCGATGCAGCGGTTGGCGCGCAAATGTCTGTTCGATCTCGTCGAGATACGCGGCCTCTCGCTACCCCCCCGACGGGAATGCCGTATTTGCCCAGGGCGGCGATGGCCCTCTTGGTCTCGAGGATCGGGAGACGCTCGGGAACGATCACGAAGACAAAGGCCGTGCGCTCGTGGTCGGTGATCGTGGCGCGGGCGCGTTGAAAGCGTTCCCGGCGCTCCTCCAATGCCGTCAGCACTGGATCCTCGCGGTCCCTGCCGGTGGTGCCGGCCGCAGCGCCCGCCACTGATCGCCACATGCGCCCCAGCACGTTGACCTTCTCGCGGCGGCTGATCAGCCCGCTGATCCACGCCGTCAGGAGCTCCGGCAAAGAAAGCAGACGAACGGTGTGTCCGGTCGGTGCTGTGTCGAAGAGGATGCGGTCGTACCGGTCACCCACCTCTTCCATTATCCGGGTGAAGCGATCGAAGAGGGCAGCCTCCTCGGCACCAGGGGAAACACGAGCGATGTCGATCTGTCGCTCCACTTCGTGGACCAGCCGGGGTGCGGTGGTGTCAGCAATCCGTGCCTTCACCTCAGCGATGTACCGATCGGCCTCCGTTGCCGGGTCGATCTCCATCGCCCAGAGATCGGCGAACACCATCCTCGGCTCGGGCCCCAGCGACGCCTGCAGGATATCTCCCGTGGAGTGGGCAGGATCCGTGGAGACGAGCAAAGTGCGATGCCCCTGCCCGGCGGCGAGAAGCGCATAGGATGCGGCAACGGTGGTTTTGCCGACGCCCCCCTTGCCTCCGAAGAAGAGAATCTGCCGGCTGAGAAGCGGTGCTCCCGCAGAAGGGGCAGGGGGGGCAGGGGGGGCAGGCATCACGCGCACCGGTTGGCGGCGCCGCTCTTCAACAGCATCGGAACCCGCCTTCGGGGGCGTGTTCCATCCCCATGCGCAAATGCCATTCGTGGAATTGCTCGATCAGCTCGGGATACAACTCGAGGGTGTAAAACGCAACGGGATTAGGCGCTCCCAGGAGGTCCGAGAACCCCAAGAGTAGAAACAGATCGCGCTGCCGGAGGTACTCGCGGTGGATCTCGGAGCGGTAAGGGGCGATGAAGATCCCCTCGTAGATCTCCCGCGCGGCTCGAAGGCGTTTGCGCACTGCTACCCACCAGCTGTCTGATCTGTTCGTGTCCATGTTCGCTTGAAGGTAATGCGGTCGGTCCTCCCCCTCCTCCCCCAACACCCCAACCGCTGCCGGCTGCCAGCTACCAGCTGCCCAAGCCCCAAGCCCACGTTCCTCTGCCCCTCCTGCCCCTCCTGCCCTATGTTACCCCTCCTGCCCCTTCTGCTCAGCCCGTCTACAGCGGCGGAGCCTCAGCCGGGGGGCCGGTGTACCACCACGATCCCGCAGTACCCGTCGGAGCCCCCTTGTGTGATTGGAGAGAGAGTAATGCGTAACCCACTCAGCAGCGCGGTGTTTCTCAGTCTGGTCGTCGTCCCAGCGGTGACCGCGGCGGCACAGGTGAAGCCGATCGACCGACAGATCGTCGAGGCGGTGAGTCCGCTGCCGGAGACAATGCGAGCGGGGGCAAAAGTGCTGGGGTATGGTAGCAGCGGAAGCCTGGAGACGATCCGCGAGGGGCAAACGTTCGTGTGTCTTGCCGATGATCCGGCGAACGCCAACTTCCACGTTGCGTGTTACCACGAATCCCTCGAGCCGTTCATGGCGCGGGGCAGGGCACTGCGGCGTGATGGGAAGAACGCGGCCGAGTCTCAGCAGATTCGGACGCAAGAGATCCAGCGCGGGGCGTTGTCGATGCCGGAGCATGCAGCGCTCTACTCACTCACCGGCCCCATGAATGAGGTCACTGGGAGCCCGGATAGTGTCGCGGCGCTGTTCGTGATCTACATGCCCAACGTGACTGAGGAGAGCACCGGTGTAGCCGCGCAGCCCTCCAGGGAGCGGCCCTGGCTGATGTTTCCCGGACAGCCGCTTTCTCATGTCATGATCAGCGGAGGTTGGCGGAGGCCCTAAGCCGCCCCTCTCCACCCCGCACGGGCGGGCCCACCCAACCCGTTCACCGCCACCCGGCGGGCCCCGACCCGACCCATCACCGCCCGGGCGGGCAGGCAGGCCGTCGCGCGAATGGCGATTTCAAATTGACGATTGCACATCTGCAATCTGCATTCTGAAATCATCGTATTCTGCCCCTCCTGCCCCTTCTGCCTCTCCTCCCCCCACACCCACCCGCTGCCGGCTGCCAGCTACCAGCTGCCCTAAGCCCCAAGCCCTAGCGATGGAAGCGTGGACAGCGTGTCCGCGACCGCGCGGCCGTCTCGCAAACTTTCGCTACACAACTGCACGAATATGATGATGTGGTTTCCGAGCTTGTCGCTATGATCGACCCGCGGGCACGGGACGAACGCCTTTTTGCGCGTCTTGCCTTTGGGTTATCAGGTTCGCTGCCGGAATTGGTGCTGGCGTGGCGAAACTGGTAAACGCGACGGATTGGCAGTCCGTTGGGCAATAGCTCTTGTGGGTTCGAATCCCACCGCCAGCACCCCCGCGCCATTGACTCGGCAACGACTGCCGATTAGCCTGAATGACGGACTGCCAATCCGCGTGGCCAGGTCGCTGCGCTAGAAGCCGGAGGGTTTACCTCTCCGGCTTTCGTATCGTTATGGGCACGTCTCTCCAGTGGCCGCGGTCTAGCACCCGTCATCAGGCTCCCGCCGTTTTGACGGTTCGCGGTCGCTTCAGCAAGCGACGCGTGTGTTAGAGCCGGAGATGGAATTTCCAGAGGTCGAGCGGGAACGGATCGTATGGGCGCCGCACGGGGCAGCCGAACGGGTGGAGATTGAATTGCAGGGGTTGTTCAAGCCGATCTAGAGGACCCTGTTCTCTGACCCCTGATCACTTACCGCCCTACCGTCATGCCGCCCTACCGTCCTACCGATTCCCCTCCCCCACCAACTCCGCCAACCCCGGGGTGGGGCGTTTTGCAGCGGAGAAATGCGGGGGCCGCAGATGTCGCAGATGCAGGCAGACAGACGCTGATCCTTTCTGTGATCGGACCCCTGCGCACATACAGAATGCGACACGACACTTACGCGTCCGCCTCCTTCAGGAGTCTCGTCCTTCCGTGAACCCGGGAGACCCTCTGGCCTCTCAATCTCAACTGGCCGAAATGGTGTATTAACACCATTTTAGTTCCCATCCCAGCCGGGAGCCCACCGTATGCCGGACCTTTTGGAGCAGCTCAGCACCGCCCTGGCCGACCGTTACGCGATCCGGAGGGAAC
>JBDHDY010000329.1:0-5341 GCA_039591275.1 Gemmatimonadota bacterium
GCGCCAAAGCAGGATGTAGGACGGCGTCAGCTCACGCGGCACATAGATCGACATCACCGCCGCCGAGAGGATTTCTGCAAGACCCGAACCGCCCGGGGTGGGCGCAAAGTACAGCAGAAACGAAATCAGCGTCTGCAGGAGTAGAACGTCCACGAAGTTGACCTGGATATCCAGCATTCGCAGAACCACGTAACCTGCGAGCAACTTGTTGGCGTGCGCCAGGGCAGATGCCGGCACCGCTGCCGCCAGAGCGAGCCACCCCCGTCCACGAAAGAACTCCACCAAACAGGCGTGTGATCGGTCGATGCCCTCACGTACGGCCTGGACCCGGTGAGCGAGTCTCGGGTTGCCCCGGGCTTCGAGCCAACCTACAAGTACACGGGCGATGCGGGCCGCAACACCTGGGAAGATGGATAGGAAGAGAATCAGCAGGCCAAGGCCGACGAACCCGCCCAGGCTCAACCGGAAGAGATCGTAAAGTGTGATGGTCCGGCCCAAGACGCCATGCTGCTCGAGCGAGCGCCCAGCCCCCATGAAGATGGCAAACGGCCCCGCCACGGCGAAGAAGATCACCGTCGCCACGAAGCTCATGAGACTGGAGACCATGGCTTCCGGTATCGGCGTGCCGTAGCGCTTCAACGTGTAGATCATCATGGGCCCGCCTCCAGTCTGAGATGGGGTCAAGTAGCTGGCCCATGTGTTGAGGCCTCCGGCGAGGATGGACCCTTTGAGAACGGCCTTGGGGTGGACGTGACGGGTGAGTATCCAGATGCGAATCCCGCCGCCAAACCAGTCCAGCGACGCGAGGCCCACTCCCACCACCACCCAACCCCATTTCAGCGTGACCATGGCTTCGAGGAAGAACTCGAGGTTGTTGCCGTAGAACAGCAATCCCGCGAAGCCCAAGAGCGACAGGGCCGCAAAGATCTCCAGCCCGCCACGTAAGACCTTTGGGGAGATGATATTAGCCATGAGAGATCGCAACGTAGGTGTTCACTGAACCACGCGTCAACGGCTGCCCTTGTTCATTCACACAGCTGGTCGGTATGCTTCGCCATGTCGGCGGACCAGATCGTCATCCACAACGCCCACCAGAACAACCTGAAGAACATCACCGTCGAATTCCCACAAGAACATCACCGTCGAATTCCCACGGCGTGCACTGACCGTGGTCACGGGACCCTCGGGTTCCGGAAAGAGTTCCCTCGCCTTCGATACCCTGTATGCCGAGGGCCAGCGCCGATATATCGAATCGCTCTCCACGTACGCCAAGCAGTTTCTCGACCGCATGCCGAAGCCTCGGGTGGGTCGGATCGATGGAGTCTCACCTGCGGTTGCCATCGAGCAGAAGAACCCCACGACTTCGAGCCGCTCCACCGTCGGGACGGCCACCGAGATATACGACTACTTACGGCTCCTCTGGGCGCGGGTCGGCCACCCCCACTGCCCGTCCTGCGGGGGCGCCGTTGACAGTGAATCGCCGAGCACTGGCGCCAAGCAGTTGGTCGGCCGCTTTCCGGGTGAGCAACTCACCATCGCCTTTCCCCTTCCGAGGTCCGACCACCCCAGCCACGATTTGATCCGCGACAACCTTCGAGCGATGGGGTTCGTGCGGGTCATGGTGGCGGGAGCAGTCCACCGTCTCGAGACTTTGCCTGCCGATGTGCGTCTCGACAGTGACGATGTCCTGGTTCTCGTCGATCGAGTGAAGGCGACACCGACCAACCGCGGCCGCGTCGCTGACTCCCTGGCCCAGGCCCTCGCCGAGGGTGATGGCCTGGCGGAAGCGCTCGCTGCAGGCCAACGCGTCAGGCTGTCCGACCGCCCCCGGTGTACCGAGTGCGGCACGGCCGCCATCCCCCTCTCGCCAAACCTGTTTTCCTTCAACAACCCCCGAGGAGCGTGTCCCACCTGCAATGGGTTCGGGGCGGTTCTCGAGTACGACGAGTCCCTCATTGTTCCGGACGCTAAACGGTCCCTCGCCGAAGGCGCGCTAGATCCGTGGACCAAACCCCGTTACGTGGGACGCCGCCGCACGCTTCGCGAGGTCGCCACCCGGGAGAGTATTCCTTACGATCTTCCGTGGCGCCGGCTCCGAGCGCCGCAGCGCCGTCTGTTGCTCGAAGGGCAATCCGGAAGGTTCCTCGGGGTCTTTCCGTTCTTACGACGGCTCGAGTCAAAACGTTACAAGCAGTACATTCGGGTCTTTCTGCGACAATACCAGAAGGCGATCACTTGCCCGGACTGTCACGGCGCCCGCCTGCGGCCCGAGCCTCTGGCGGTCACCGTTGGCGGCGTCTCCATCGCCGTAGTGTCCGCCAAAACTGCCGACGAGTTGGCGCAGTGGCTCAACGACCTCCAGCTCACGGCCTTCGAACGGAAAGTGGCCGAGACCGTACTGCGTGAACTTCATTCGCGGGTCGAGTTCCTACTGGATGTAGGGCTGGGTTATCTCACCATGGGCCGGCAGACCCGGACTCTCTCCGGGGGCGAGGCCCAGCGAATCACCCTCGCCAACGCCCTCGGCGCGAGCCTGGTAGACACTCTGTACGTGCTCGACGAGCCATCTATCGGCCTTCACCCCCGTGACATAGACCGGCTGCTCGGCCTGTTGCGGCGCCTCCGGGATGCTGGAAACACCGTCGTAGTAGTCGAGCATGACCCTGCTGCCATGGCCGAAGCCGATCACATGATCGAATTGGGGCCCGGAAGCGGAGACAAGGGAGGAGATGTCGTCTATGCGGGGCCTCTTTCCGGAGTGGTCACTGCCAAGACCCTAACGGGTGAGTATCTGGCGGGGAGCAAGAGGATCTCCGTACCCAGCAGTCGCCGTCGCGTAGGCCCCCAGTGGCTGACCGTCAAGGGCGCCACGCTTCACAACCTGAAGGGGGTCGATGCGGCGATTCCCCTGGGGACACTTACTTTGGTAACCGGCGTATCGGGCTCGGGCAAATCCACCCTCGTGCACGACGTCATCTACCGCCAGGCCGCCCTTCACCTGAAGGGCGCGCACGGGGCCAAAGAGCACCTGGGAGAGCAAGTGGGAGCCGTGGAGGCCCTCGCCGGCTGGGAGGCCCTGTCCGATGTAGTGTTGGTCGATCAGGCTCCCATCGGCAGGACGCCGCGATCGAACCCGGTGACCTACATCAGGGCGTTCGACGAGATCAGAAGCCTCTTTGCCTCACAACCCCTCGCCAAAGCCCGCGGGTACACACCCACCACCTTCTCCTTCAACGCAGCCGGGGGAGGCCGCTGCCACGAGTGCGAAGGGGCGGGCCACATTCTGGTGGAGATGGTATTCCTCGCCGACATCTTCGTCCCGTGTGAATCGTGCGGTGGCTCTCGCTTCGAGTCGGAGGTTCTCGAGATCAAGATCAAGGGGCTCTCCATCAGGGACGTGCTGAACCTCACGGTGGACGAAGCCATTTTGCGCTTCCGGCACCAGGAGAAGCTGGGCAGAGCTCTGTGGCACCTGCAGCAGGTGGGTCTGGGGTATCTCCGGCTTGGCCAACCCGCCACCACGCTTTCCGGAGGGGAGGCACAGCGGATCAAGATTGCGCGCCAACTCGCAAACGTGGGGCGCAAGGCGGCGGCCGGCCGGCGCCTGTACATCCTCGATGAGCCGACGACGGGATTACACCTGGACGACATCCGCACGCTCCTTAGAGTCTTGGACCGGCTGGTTGACGCGGGACACACGGTGCTCGTCATCGAGCATCATGTGGATGTCATCAAGAGGGCTGATTGGGTAATCGATCTCGGTCCCGAGGGAGGCGACCAGGGCGGTCGCATCGTGGCGGCGGGGACTCCCGAAGAGGTTTCCTGCACCGATACGCACACCGGCCGCCATCTACGGCAGGCACTCGAGAATGATGCCGCGATGGTAGCGGCAAGCTCAACCGCGGCATCCTCCTGACAAAATCACTCGACAGGTGACCGCCGAGCTGCCGGGCGAAACAAAGACAGGGGTTCATTGACCCAGGCGCCTGAAAAGACAATCTTTGGCACCACAATGCGCTACTGCACCGTCGCCCTCCTCCTCTCACTGATCGGCCATCCCCTCGCTGCACAGGTACCAACGGAGATTGTGAGCTCCGGCGCCCAGGCCTACTCGCTGCGCCCAGGGGATTTGGTGCGTATCACCGTGTGGGGACGGGAGGATTTTTCAGGCCAGTTTCAGGTGGATGAGAACGGGCATATCCTCTACCCTGTGGTCGGAGAGATCGACACCGCCAACCGGACCGTGAGAGAACTGCGGGAAGAGATCCGGGGCGGACTCGCACAGATCTTCAACCAGCCGTTCGTCACCATCACGCCACTGTTTCGCGTCGCAGTGCTCGGCCACGTTCGGCGACCGGGTCTCATGACCATCGATCCGACGCTCACCGTGTTGGACGTGGTAGCCCTGGCGGGCGGCCCCGACGAGGTGGGCAACCTCAACGGGATCAAGCTGTTTCGCGGTGGGGAGGAATTGAACCTTCGCTTCCAGCGGGACGAGATAGGCGTGCAGACCCTGCAGGACGTCGGCATCCGGTCCGGCGACCAAATCATGGTGTCCCGCCGTTTCCTCACGGCACGAGATGGGTTGCTCATCCTACAGATCCTCCAGGTGGGGCTGACCGTAGCGCTCCTGATCGGGACGTTCTAGCGCGGGTCGCTTGAATCTCGGGAAGCCGCTGGTTAGACTCGTGAGCCACGTCTGGAGAACTGCCTGCCGTGCGCCGCGCGCGGGGCCGGCAGTACCCTGACAGCGGTCCGGAGTAGCTCAGCTGGTAGAGCAGGCGGCTGTTAACCGCCGGGTCGGGGGTTCGAGTCCCTCCTCCGGAGCCTATCGATCGCAGATTGCAGATTAGCGATTGGAGATTGCAGAACGGCGGTGAAGGGCCCCAGCGCAACCCAATCGTCGATCTGCAATCTTCATTCTGCAATTACCGGCCGCGCTCCTTCGTTTTCGAGTCCCTCGTCCGGAGCCTAGTAGAGCCATTCTGGCCTCAGCGCTCCTCCCCTCACCCTCGCGCGCAAACCCTACAAGGGCCATCTTATTACACTCGTCGGCATCCTTCGCGGGCTCCAGGCAGTCCGGTGCGTCGGCGAGGAAGCATATCCACGGCCCTGCACAAAAAGAGCACTCTCATAATCTCTGGACTCGCAGGATTGACATGCCATCCCACGTAGCAGAACACCTCGAGCGCCTGAAGACCGCTCTCGCCGACCGATATAGGATCGAGGCGGAGCTTGGCACTGGGGGGATGGCCACCGTGTATCTCGCGGAGGATCTCAAACACCACCGCCAGGTGGCGGTCAAGGTACTGCGGCCGGAACTCGCGTCTGCACTTGGGCC
>JBDHDY010000330.1:0-4270 GCA_039591275.1 Gemmatimonadota bacterium
GGCGAGCACTGTCACGACCAATACGTAGGTGTAGCGACCGGGTTGGAGCGGTTCCTCACCCACGAAGTCGATCACCTGCAGTCTGAGTGTGTCGACTCCAACGATTATTTCGGTTGTTGCGATCCGATATGCCTTGGATACCTCGACGTACGGCGTGGCCTCGCCCGGCGCCAGGTCCCGAAATGTCTGAGGTCCCGCTGATGCGAACAGGGTGGCCTGTGACAACGTCACGCTGGAGGCGTTCTCCATTCGCACTTGCACAGACCCGCCGAGCCCAACCGCGTCGCAGCTGAGCCACAGCATGCTAAGCACGGCCGTCACACCAAGTCCACGAGCGTGTTGCATCACTAGCCTCCAAGGCTAAATATAGCTCGCCCAAACCGGGGCTATGCTTGGAGGCGACGGGTGGTACCCTCCACGCCCGAAGCTCCGCCAGTCTGGGCGACTCCTATGGAGCTATACCCGGGCAGGCGCGTCCAAGTCACACTTGTTGGTTATCGCGGGATTACCTCGGTGCCGGCCCTTCGTACGCGATGTCGTCATCGGTGCCGGAATCGCCGTCCGGTCCGCTGCTCCAGATCCAATACGTCGTGCCTTCCAGCATGTAACCGTAGTCGAATCCGTCGAACGGATCGATGGGGAGTTCTTCGTCGGGCTGGACGACCACCCACGTCTCACGAATCTGCTCCATGCTCTCGGGCCAGAGCCCCGTGATTCCCCACTGCTCTTCGATGAAAGCGCTCAGCCGCTTGAAATCGGCCTGGACACGCTGAGTTGCTTCCGTGGGATCAACAGGTTGGATCGCGTCCGTGGTTACGGAAGAGGCGAGCTGTTCAGTGAAGTTGCTCATCACCCCCATGACACCTACAAGCGCCGTTGTTCCTCCCACGATCAGAACGAACACTGCCACCAGGATGCCCAGAGCCCGGAGGCTTCCGCGCGCAGACTCATGGCCGAGCTGCATTAGGGGAGGGTGAAGCGCGGCAATCCGTTTTGAGAGAGGCGGGTGTGTGGACAACCACTCCGCTAGAGTCATGAAACCGGTGTTCACGTCCTCACGTTGGCGTGCAAAAGCCTCCATGCTCACCCGCGCGCCGTACACTGGGCCTGCTGCGAGAATTGCCAGACCACGCAGGGCATCATTCACATTGCCGGCACCCGCCAGACCGAAGCGGTCGCACGTGTACTCGCGAGCACGCGACAAGGCACTTCCCAGGAATGGGATCATGAGGCCCGGCAGGGTCAGCAAGCGCCAGCGGAGGTGGCCGCATCTCAGGTGGCCCAATTCATGGGCGATGATCATGTCCCGGGCTCCCGAGTTGTCGCCACATGCTTCGAGTAGATCACTGTACAGCACGATCATGTTGGAGCTGAGAAACCGTGTTGCCAAGGCGTTCAGCGCTCCGCCGGATTGAATGATATAGGCCTCGGGAGGGTCCATGCCCATTTCGACGGACATGTTGACGACGACATCGTAGAGCTCGGGAAACTGGTCGGGAGTGAGTTTGACACCGGAACCTCTGATGTGTCCGACAAACACCATGTGTGCTACGAAGAAAAAGACTCCGAGGAATGCGACATAGATGAGTCCGATGATGGAGACGATGATCCCGAACCAGATAAACAGCGAAAACATCACGACGACCGCGAAAAGCGGCTGCTCGTTCGGCGAACGCTCGATCTGGTATCGCTGGGACTGTGCTCCTGCCGCGTAGGTCACGGTGTCCCTCCGAGTGAGATGGACGGAGCTTGAATCTGTCTACGTTTCGGCTTGGGGGAGGTGCAGATCTGTGTCGCCCGTCACCATCAACGAAACTGCACGGGTCGGTCTGCGCCGAGGCCGTGCCAGGTGCGCGCAATCATGTGTTCTACCGGGTTTGCACTCGCTCACTCGCTCCGCAGCGACGTCAATGGGTCGACTGCGGCGGCGCGGCGGGCGGGTAAGTAGGCGGCAAGGAGCGCGGCCGCGACCAGCACCCCCGTTGCAGCGGTGAACGAGAGCGGGTCGGTGGCCTGTACGCCATGGAGCAGACTGCGCACCAGCCGCGTCATGGCGAGCGTCGCTAGCAGGCCTCCGGTGAGTCCCAGCGCCACCGGGGTGAGCGCTTTGCCGATGACAAGGCGGGCGATGTCGGTTCGGTGAGCACCGATGGCCATGCGGATGCCGATCTCCCGTGTCCTCCGGGTGACGGCTAGGTTCATAACGCTGAAGATCCCCGCCGCGGCAAGTGCCAGGCCGAGTAATGCCACCACTGAGAACAACTCGGCGTTCATGCGCTGGCTGTACAGTGCTCCCCGCACGATGTCTCTGTATGGCAGCACGTTGTAGATCGCCAGGTCGGGGTCGAAATCCCTGAGCAGGCGCTCGATGAGCGGCAGTGCCGCCTCGGGATCGACCACCGTCGCAATCGCCAACGTGTTGCCCGGGTTGTAACGGTGCTGGGGATAGGATTGGGGGTACGATACGTAAACCAGTGGGTCGGGCTCTGCGAAGAAATCGCTCCCACGCATGCTGCGCGCAACACCCACGATCTCGAAGCTCCGCTCGCTCGTGCCCTCCTTCCCCGGCCACCACATGCGGCGACCAATTGGGTTCTCACCTTCGAAGAATCGTCGCGCCAAAGCCTCGTTGATCACTGCGACAGCGGGAGTATCTTCTTTGTCCCGTGCGTCGAGGGGTCTGCCCCTCAGCACATCCAATCCGAGCGCCTCGAAGTAACCGGAGTGAACGGCGTAGAAGGGAAGGGAGGCGGGTTCGTCGTGCCCCTCCAACCGCAGCGTCGCCGAGCGGCGGGAACCCGTCGGTGCATAGTCGGACATGCTAGCCACCCGCACCCACGGCTCGGCATTCAGCCGGTTCAGTAGGTTGCGGTAGAAGAGTATCCGTTCCTCTTGCGTGAGATCCCTTGCGCTAATTGAGACCAAGCTCGAGACCAGGTGATCTGCCTCGAAGCCGGGATCGAGACGGGCGACGTGGTTGAGTGTGCGCAATACGAGCCCTGCTACCACTAACAGCACAATTGAAAGGCCGACCTGGGCGGAGACCAGGAGATCGCGGGAGCCCCATCTCTTTCTCTGGTCTGGGTCGTCGTGTGCTGCGTCGCCACTGGTTTTGAGGGCAGCTACCAGGTTGCGGCGAGAAGCACGCAGTGCCGGCAGAACGCCTGCGACGAGACCGGCCACCACGGCGAGCGCCAGGGCGAAGGCAAAGACGGTGGAATCAAACGGGATGTGTCGGGCGGGCGCAGCTCGCCATGCGCCTGGCTGAGCGAAGTAAGCTCCGATCCGAGAGCTGGCAGGTCCGGCGAGCAGGAGTGCCACGCCACCCGCGACGGCCGCGAGCAAGAGATTCTCACCCAGGAGCTGGCGCAGCAGTCGTCCCGGCGACGCTCCGATGGCGGCTTTGAGCGCCAACTCCCGGCGGCGACCGCCGGCCATCGATAGCAGCAGGTTCGCGACGTTCGCGCAGGCAAGTACGAGCAGCACGCCGCCTCCGAGCAGCATTAGCCGAGCGGCAGGTAGCTCGGCGAGGCGGAAGCCCGGTTCGACCCACATGGCTGGGGCGATGCGAACACGCCGTGGCTTCTCGGGCCTAGGATATGCCTCGTCGAGTCCCTCAGCTACGGCAGCGAGCTGGGTTTGTGCCTGCTCCACATTGAAGCCGGGCTTGAGCTTTCCATAGAGGAGCATGACCAGGCGGTCGCGGTTGCGCGCCACTATGGCGAAGTCCCCGTAGCCGACCTCCATGTACCCAAGTGGGAGCCAGATGTCCGGCCGGACGCCGGAAACCGCACCCAGAAATTCCGGGCCCGTCACGCCCACGACCGTGATGGGTTTACCGTTCAGATGGATTATGCTTCCGACGATAGCTGCATCCGCGTTGAAGCGGCGGCGCCAAAAGCTGTGGGAGAGGATGAGGACAGGGGCGGCACCCGGCTGGTCATCCTGTTCCGTGAAACTCCTGCCCACGCTCATGTTCACGGCGAGCAGCGAAAAGTAATTACCGGTAACCGCCTGCCCGTAGATCTGATCACTTGTGTTGGCGTGGCGGACGCTTCCGGCCAGGACGTATTGCGACGCGGCGAGCCTCTCGAAAGCCTCCGGGGCCGCCTCTCTGTAATCGAGAAAATCCGGGTAGGAGATTGCCGTGTAAGGATTGTCCTCTGCGACGCCGTAGATCTGGACCAGTCGGTCGGTATCGGCGCCGGGCAGAGGCTGGTAGAAGCCGTTGATGTATGTAAAAACCGCAATGCTTGCGGCGAGGCCGAGC
>JBDHDY010000331.1:0-4262 GCA_039591275.1 Gemmatimonadota bacterium
CGTGAGATTCCCGTTAAGATGGTTTCGTTGCGCATTCCCCAGACGCTCAAGCCGGTGCAGTTGGCTCATGGCCCAGGTGCAAACCCCGGACTTCGCGGGGAGGCGGGCGCGGGCCCCGGTTCGGGCGGCGGCGTGGGACGTGGACGGGGGACCGGTGTCGGCGACGGCTCAGGGTCTGGGAGTGGGGGAGGGGGCGTACTGCCACCGGTTGTACGGTATACTTTCCTCCCGCCGTTGCCCCGGCCGGGCTCCGTGCAAGGACGCACGTTCATCGTTCACTTCACGGTGGGTGTCAACGGACGAGTGGTCGGCGTCGACGTCGAACCGCAAATCGGCGACGCGACATACCGCAAGAGGTTTCTCGACGTGATGCGCCGCTTCCGCTTCCGACCGGCGACCGGCCCTGGCGGCGATCCAATCCAAGGCGAAGCCGTTCTGGTGTTTACCCTCTAACCCGTCCCTCCACCCCGGGGAGCAGGGAGCAGGGAGCAGGGAGTACGAAGGGGGAGGGGGGAGCCGCTAGCGTACCAGGCGGGCGGCCATGGCAAGCGCACCCACCGCCGGATCCACGCCCACCTCCACCGGATGAACTTGACGCCCCCGCGCGACGAGTGCGTCGAGCAGCCCCGAACGCAGGGGTGATCCCGGTGAGATCAGTCCACCGCTCATGGCAACGTCTACGGTCGCGCTCTCGGGGAAGTGATGGAGCAGCGCCCGGACGTGTGAAACCAGGTCACGGAGCGTGTCGGCTACGAGTCCTTGCGCCACACGGTCACCTCCGGCGGCTGCATCTGATACGATGTGCGCGAGCTTGGCCACCGACTCAACGTCGGCGTCCTTAAGCCAGCGGTGGAAACCCTCGGCGGACGACACGGGCACGGCTGCCGGGATGGTGTCCGAGAGTACGGTTGTCTCTCCGCGGCCCTCCCCGCCTTGAAGTGCGGCGCTGATTCCCGCGCGCCCGAGTGCGTACGCGCTTCCTTCGTCGCCGAATTGCCAGCCCCGTCCGCCAACCCGCCAGACAACCCCGTCAGGGTCGCGAGCGTGTGCCGCCGAACCCGTCCCCGCGCTCAGCAGGATGCCCGGTCCGTTCGGGAAAGCACTCTCGAGGGCGATCTCTCCGTCTGTTGTTACGTGAACTCGACGCGCCACGGAAGTCGCGGCCAGAGCGGCGTGCAGCGCTTCTCGGTTTTCCTCGAGACCCGTTCCTGCCGCTCCCACCACCATTAACTCCAGGGTACCCGACTCACCTGCCTGGTCCGACGCTTCTGCTACGGTGGCGATCATCGCCGCAGCGGCTTCCAGCACGTTGCCAACGCGTACCGCACCGGGCGCTCCACGGGCTCGAGCGAGTACGGTGAGGTTTTGTAGACCGATGACGGCCTCGGTGTGCGAACCCCCTGCGTCCACGCCAGCAAGAGGCATCACGACCTCATGAGCTGCCGGACGGTGCTCGATGCAAGGCCCGTGCAGATGGTGATCAGCGTGCCCAACGGTACGTACCAGGGCCAGGCGAGAGAGCCAAAGAACGCGCCGGGCTTCAGCAACACCACGACGATCATGGTGATGGTTGCCACGAGAATGGCGCTGATGACATCCGGTTGTGTCACACGCTTGAACAGGCCGCCAAGAATATACGTGCCAAGGAGTCCCCCGTAGGTGATGGATGCGATCGACAGCGCAACTTCGACAACCGGCTGATCTCCTCCACGAAACGACATTGCCCCGCCTACGAGAACCACCGCCCAGCCGACTGTGGCCCAGCGCCCGAACTTGAGGAGCCGCCGCGGATCGTGATCGCCCGTCAGAGCGGCGTAGAAGTCGTGGGTGGTGGCCGATGCGAGCGAGTTTAGTGTCGAGCTCACGGTGCTCATCGCCGCGGCGAGCATGCCTGCCACCATCAGGCCCGCCAATCCGCTTGGCAGTTCAGCCACGACGAACTGGGGGTAGATCTGATCGCTCGCCATGCGGCCGTCGTCGAATCCGGCCGCCCACAAGAAGGATCCCACCACGAGGAACAAGGTGAACTGTCCGATGACCATCAATCCGGATCCGACGAGGGCTTTGCGCGCATGGCTGAGGTTTCTCGTAGCGAGCAACCGCTGCACGATGAGATGGTCCGTTCCGTGTGAGGCTGAGGAGAGAAGTGCGCCGCCGATGACTCCGCTGGCAAAAGTGTACGGGATGCTGAAGGAGACGGTCCAGTCAATTGTCTTGAGCTTCCCTGCGTCAAGGGCAGAGGCGATCCCGTCACCGAAGCCCCCAGCGATGCTCGCAGCCACCAGCACGGTGGCGATTCCACCCACCAGGTAGATGACGAGCTGCATGACGTCGACCCACACCACGGCTCTGATGCCGCCTGCCCACGTGTAGGCAAGCGTGAAGACGCCTACGACGATGATGCTCGTGGCCAATGGGTCGAGCCCCAGAAACGGAATAGACCACCCGGTGACGATCGCGAGCGGAATAGCCGAGGCGAACACCCGCACGCTGTCGCTCAGCGCGCGGACGACCATGAAGACGCTCGATGCCAGCCGGCGCGTCGCAGGCCCGAATCGGGACTCGAGCCTCACATACGCTGTTTCCTGATCGCCGCGGAAGTACCCTGGGAGAAGCCAAAGCGCGACTCCAATCCTGCCGACGAGGTATCCAAGGGTGACTTGCAGGAACGTGAGATCGCTCCTCGCGCCGATGCCTGGGATGGAGATCACCGTGAGGGCGGAGGTCTCGGTGGCGACGATGGAGAACATGACGGCCCACCAGGGGAGCTGGTGACGGCCGAGGAAATAGTCTCCCGCATCGCCGGCTTGGCGCGCGAAGTGTACGCCTATCGCCAGCACCGCGGCGAAATACACCGCCATCACGACAAAGTCGAGTGGGCTCACGCTGTGGCCGTGGGGAAAAGCAAGAGGCCTGCAGGATGAGCAGGCCTCTGGTGATGTGTCGTTATCGTATGCAACCGCTCAGGCCGAGAAGGAGCTTCCGCATCCGCACCCGCCCGTGGAGTTGGGATTGTTGAACGTGAATCCGCTGCCCTCGAAGCCGGAGACGTAGTCAATGGTCGTGCCACCCAGGTACTGTGCGCTAAACACGTCGACGAAGAGACGGAGACCCTGTTGATTGAAGACTAGATCATCATCCAGGGGTTGTTCCTCGATGTTCAGGCTGTATTTGAAGCCGGAGCAACCTCCGGGGACAACAGACACCCTCAGTCCGCCGGTGTCTTGGGGAACGGCTTCGGCGTCCATGAAACTGCGGACCTGCTCTGCCGCCCGCTCCGTGAGCTGAACGTCTACGCTTATCTCAGGTTGCTGGACAGTGGACATCTCATACTCCTCCAAAACAGTAGTGCAAGTTAGGGACACCGGTGTTGGGTGTCAACGCAGCACTCACACAACCGATTGCCACTGAAGAAGTTAGTGTATGTGGGTGGTCCGGCCATTCGATGTAGCGTTTGCGTTGCAGAGACCGCGCCGTCCCTGCCGGGCTAAAGCGCGGCTCCGCTCAGGAAGTGTCGCTTAGGGCTCGCACAACCAAATCAGCGACTATCCCTCTCAGGGGCAGAAGTGTGCGGTTATCCCGTGTAGGATGAACCCGGTTCGTGAGTAGGATAATGAAGAGGTCGCGGGTGGGATCGATCCAGATGGACGTCCCCGTGAAGCCGGTGTGCCCGAAGCTCAGCGAGTCGAGCAGCGTTCCGGAGCTCGCGCCACCGCCCGGCGTCGGTGTGTCCCAGCCCAGCGCTCGAGTGGAACCCTCGGGACCGGGCTGACGGCGCGTGAATTCCCGCACCAACTCCGCCGGCAGAACCAGGTCGCCCCCGGACCTCAGCCGGCCATGCCACGCATCCAACAACCAGATTGCGAACCGCGCGAGATCAGGGCCCGTTGAAAAGAGCCCGGCGTGTCCGGACACGCCGCCCAGGTGCGCGGTGTTTTCGTCATGTACTTCTCCACGAATCACTCGCCCCCGCCAAGGATCGCGCTCGGTGGGTGCAATGCGATCGATGTCACCGGCCGGCGGTTTGTAGCGCGTGGTTGTCATCCCGAGTGGCCCGAACACCCTCGCGGCCAAGAACCGGTCGAGCGGCATTCCGGCAAGCCGCTCGACGACCTGCGTCATGGTAATCGCGCCGAGGTCCGAGTACGCGTATTGGGTCCCGGGCTCGCTCTGGAGTGGCGCCTGATACACCGCACGAAGGGCAGCCTCCGCGTCTTCGGTTTCCAAATGGAGAGGTCGCCACGCTTCCAGCCCCGACGTAT
>JBDHDY010000332.1:0-6387 GCA_039591275.1 Gemmatimonadota bacterium
ACCGCGTTCGAGAACATCTCGGCGATGATTGAGTGGGAGACGGCTGCCGCTCGCTCCATCAACTCCATCTCTTCCTCCAGGAGTGTCTCCCCCCAAAGCGTCACTAGAGGTTCGGCCGACTCGAGGCGCGCCGCGTACTGCGGGCCAAGGGCATCTGTCAATTTCTTTTTGAGAGCAACCGTCAGTCCGCCGGCGGCCCACTGAATCTCACCCTCATTGATGCCGATCCGTTGCGGATCGCGCTCGCGCACGATCCTGCCCAGAGCTTCCCACTGGCTTTCCTTCTTATCTGTGTCCCAAGCGGCTGCATCCCACGCATTGACGAAGAGGCCCCTCGTGTTCGTCCGCGAGACACTTAGGCGCTCGACGCCCACTCCGGGACCGCGGTCAAAGAGGACCAGGATTTGGGTGATCGGCGACCAGCCTTTGTACGGGGTCATCGTAAGAAAGATGGGATCGTGATTGTCCTCGTTACCGGTGATGATCCACATGTCGAGCCCGGTCTGCCTCATCATGCGGGGGAGCAGCGTATCGAGCCGCTTCTGGGTGATCTCGTGGACGAGCGCCACCCTGCCACGGACAGACAGGATGTCGGGACTCGGCTCTCCAGCTGAAGGTTGCTGGGCCGGCGCCACTTGGGAGGCAAAGAGGAACAGAGCCATCACAAGAATAGGCTGCTTCAACATGCTCGCCTTCCGGACGGAGTTGTTCCGATCATACGGGAAGGAGGGGGAGAAAAGAAGGGGGACGGAGCCCGGCTCAGGACCCCGTCAATCCATGAAACCGGGTATCTGTACGGCACGATCCCGATCTGCCCACAGCGCCCAGAGCAACCATATTCCGAACACCGCCAACATCATTCCCCCTTCCCAGAGTACCTCGTGATGGAGGTGAAAGATGTCCGGCTGGTGAGCACCGATGTAGAACAAGTGCACCAGCCGCGTGACATTGATTCCGATGAAGGTCGAAAGACACTACACCTCTCCGACGAGTGGGCTGCCTGTCGGCTCGCATTGGTCAGAGTATCCGAAGAACACTTGGGAACCACCAAGAGTGAATACGGCGCCTGTGATTTCATCACTGATGGGCGTGCACCGAAGGCCGCGAAAGGGAACTTGGGCGCACTGGACGCAGGCGCGGCCCCGAGGTATTGTGATGAAAGGCTCGGTTCCGAGATTCGCATGGATGAACAGTCGGAGAAACTGAAATCGGCGCTCGAGGAGCGATACCGCATCGAGCACCTACTGGGCCAGGGTGGCATGGCGCTCGTGTACCTGGCAACAGATCTGCGTCACGACCGCGAGGTCGCGCTCGCGGCGTCACTCGGCGCTGATCGATTTCTGCAGGAAATCCATCTCACGGCGAAACTCAGCCACCCGCACGTCCTGCCATTGTATGACTCCGGTGAGGCCAACGGCATTCTCTACTACGTCATGCCGTTCGTGGACGGCGAATCGCTCGGCGAGCGGCTCAAGCGCGAGAAACAACTACCGATTGAAGAGTGCGTAAGCATCACCCGCGAGGTCGCCGAAGCCCTCGGCCACGCGCATAACCGTGGGCTGGTGCACCGGGATGTTAAGCCCGGGAACATCTTGCTCTCCGAAGGAAACGCCCTCGTAGCCGATTTCGGAATATCCCGAGCGGTGAGTGCTGCGGGAGGCGAACGGCTCACACAAACGGGCATGAGTCTCGGAACGCCGGCGTACATGAGCCCGGAACAGGCAGCTGGCGACCCCGATATCGACGGTCGCAGTGACGTGTACAGCCTGGGGTGTGTGCTCTACGAGATGCTCGTGGGGCAGATCCCCTTCCCCGCCCCCACGCTCCAGGCCATGATGGCGCGGCACACGATGGAGCAGCCGCCGTCAGCGGCAGTCATGCGACCGGCCACGCCGCCCGACCTCGAACGGATCGTCATCCGGGCGATGAGCAAGAACCCGGTGGATCGGTTCAAGGACGGCGCCGACATGGCGAAGGCGCTGACTACCATGGATGCCGGTACCGTTCCGACCCTCGAGCCAAAGGCGGCGAGCGTGGTCCCGCCCGGGACCGGTCGAGGCACGCGCCGGCTGTTAGTTCCCGCGCTGACCGTCGCGCTCGTGGTGTTAGCCGCGGTTTCCGGATGGTGGTTCGCCCGGGGAGGGAGTAACGCATCGTCAGCAACCGAGTCGGTCCCGACGCTTGCGATACTCCCGTTCGAAAACGTCGGGGACGATCCCAACGACGACTATTTCGCGGTGGGACTCGAAAGCGAACTCGCGGCCGTACTGTCCGGCGTTGAGGGACTCGCCGTGACCGGCCGCCGTTCCACACGCGCCTTCCGCGGTTCCGCGGAGGATCCCGCGACGATCGGCCGGCGGCTGGAGGCGAGTGCGGTACTAGCGGTTGACGTGAGCAAGTCGGGCGACGATTTGCTCATCATCGCGCGGCTCGTGAATACGGACAACGGGCTTCCATTCTGGTCGCAGCGCTATGAGCGGACGGTGGCGGACGTCTTTGAGGTTCAGGAAGATATTGCACAATCGGTGGTGGCCCACTTGGCCGCTGATCGGACCGGCGCGTCGGACGCCGTGTCAGTTGGCGCGCCGACCACCAACGCCATGGCGCACGACAAGTATCTCTGGGGTGAATTCAATCTCGAGCGACGCACGCGCGAGGGTGCTGCGGACGCGGTCGACAACTTCACCATGTCGATCAGTTTCGATTCCGCGTTCGCAGGCGCGCACGCGGGACTGGCGGACGCCCAGCTTGCCCTGCTCAGCTATTCCGCGGGTTCATCGGGCGATGACGTTCTCCAAGAAGCAGCGGAAGCCGCATCTACTGCTCTCCGCCTCAATCCTGATCTCGCCCGCGCGCGGGTCGCGCTCGGCCTCGTCAACGTGTACCGATACGACTGGGAGGGAGCGGAAGCCGAATATGTTCGGGCGATCGAGCTCTCACCCGATGATCCGCTCGTGCGGCAGCGATATGCCGAGTTGCTGGCGTCGGTCGGTCGGTTGGAAGCCGCCGCCACTCACGCCCAGCGCGCCGTTGACGGAGACTTCCTGTCCTCCCGAGCGCTGCACACGCTCCTTCACGTCCAGCGCGCTAAGCGTGACGCGGCCGAGGCCATCCGGACCGGTCAACGGATGCTCGATATCAATGCGAACGATCCGGGGCCGTGGCTGGATCTGGGCATTCTGTTTCTCACCGAAGGCCGCACGGGCGACGCGTCGAATGCGCTGGAGCGTTATGCCGAGCTGATGGCGACGGACCCAAGTCAGTTCCAGGCGTTCGTCCTAGCCGCCGGGACCAGCGCCGAGTCCGGGGAAGCCGGCACCGTGCCCCAGGCAGTCGCGGACCTCCTCGCAGACCGGCCGGTCGACCTCGCGGTCATGCACCAGCTCGCCGGTGGCGGCGACGCCGCACTGGCCGTGCTGGAGCGGGCGCTCCGGGATCGGCATCCGGGTCTCGCCGCGCTCACCACTCGCCCTGCGCTCGCGCCACTCTTCGGTACGCCGAGGTTCCGGGCCATTGCCGCCGACATCGGCTTGAACGTTCCACCAACGCCCTAAAGAAATCTCGTGAGGTGAGCAGGAACAGCGTTCTCACAAGAATCGTCTTGCGCAACATCCTCGCCTTCCGGACGGAGTCGTTCAGATCATGCGGGCACGGGGAGGAAAAAGGAAGGGGGACGGAGCCCGGCTCAGGGCCCCGTCAATCCATGAAACTGACGTGTCTGTACGGAACGATGCCGATCTGCCCACAACACCCAGAACACCCACATACCGAACACCGCTAACATCATCCCCCCTTCCCAGAGTACCTCATGAGCCAGGTGGAACATCTTCGGCTGGTACACGCCGATGTAAAACAGGTGCACCAGCCGCGTGATGTTGATGCCGATGAAGAGCGGGACACACAACGCCACCCCGACGAGTCGGTTGCGCCGCCCACTCGGGTAAGCAGCGATCGCAACCGCAAGAAGCGCAGCGCCCACGAACCCGGTGCAGCCACGGGAGATCTCGTAGGCAAAGCCACCGGGATGGTAGACGCTACTGGCTTCACGGATGGCATCCATCCCGGCCAGATGGATGAGTGCCACTGTCACCTGGGCGGTGAGTGTCTTCAACGGCACCAGCACGGGTCCCATCACCTCGTCGCGAAAAACTAGCCACACGAGCACGATGAAGCTCAACAGGACGAGAGCGAAGCGAAGACGCGGTCGTGTAAACATCGCTGTCATCTGTGCGCTACCTGCGGCCGAGTGCCGTATGCTCGCGCCGGAAGAGAACTGCGATCATAGCCAGGACGAGTACCACCAGCGCCCAGAACGACAAGCTCGGCACCCTGATAGGTTGTGACGCACTCTCACCGTTCAACCTGGCCGTGACGTTCGCATCTCCCGTTGACACGCCCCGGACAGTAGCTGTTGCGACGCCGTTGGCGTCTGACATGGCAGTGGTGGGAGGATCGATCGTCGCGATACTCGGGTCGTCGGTCAGGAAGGTGACCGTCTCGCCAGGTCTGGGCGCGATCCCAAACCGCACGGTGGCCGTCGCAGTGGTGGTCTCGTCGTTTCCGATCTTTGCATCGTCCAACGCCAGCGAGATCGTGAGCCGGTCTTCCAGTATGGCGCTCAGCAACCCAGCACCGCACGGGTCCGGACACTCGGTGGTGCTCCGCGGCAGTGCCCGGGCCTGGAGTTGGGAAAGGAGGGTAGCTGGAGTCAGCGTCGGATCGTGGGCAAGCCACAGCGCAGCGACTCCAGATACGTGGGGGGTGGCCATTGACGTGCCGTTGTAGTAGGCGTACCCCCCTCGGATCATGCTGAGCACACCGTCCGGATTTCCGTCGCTGTTGTCATCTCGGTTTCTATCACCGCCTGGTGCCATGATCTCGACGGTCTCTCCGAAGTTCGAGTACCGCGTCGCCAGACGGCCACGGCCTTCGCTTGCCGCCACAGTGATGACGTTTTCGCAGCTCGCCGGAAACACTGAAGAAGCGTCCACCCCGTCATTCCCCGCAGCCACGACAACTGTTGCACCGGCAGCGACTGCATCGTTGATCGCCGACTGCGTTGAAGGCGAGAGCGAGCAGGGAACGCCAGGGGGCGTGCCGAGGCTCATGCTGATGACCTTGGCCGGCGTCGAGTTGTTGGGAACACCGGGTACGGACAGTCCCGCCGCCCAGCGGATGCCGTCGTTGATGTCGGCGGTGGACCCTCCGCATCTACCCAAAACGCGCACCGCCTGAACGCTCACATTCCAGTTCACACCGGCGACGCCTTGAGCGTTGTCCGTGTTGCCCACGCCGACCGTCCCCGCCACGTGCGTACCATGCCAACTGTCGTCGAGGTTGACCGGCGGCTCGGGCGGCGGGCCCGGATCGCATTGGCCGGCCAGGACTCCGTCGCCGGGATCCGTCGGGTCGTTGTCGCGACCATCCCCATCAGGATCCGTCGGGTCGTTGTCGCGACCATCCCCATCAGCGGCGGTGAAAGGATCCGATATCATGTCGAAACCGGCAATGAGGTTCGGCGAACCGACAATGTCAGGATGGTTCGGCAGGATCCCGGTGTCGAGAATGGATACCACGACGCTGCTGGATCCTGTCGTCGTTTCCCATGCGTCCGGCAAACCAATCCCTCCAGGCGATTGGCCGGGACCGTTGCCGTTGTTGTGATAGTGCCACTGCTCTGCCCACCGGGTGTCGCTCGGAACGACCGCAGCCGCCCGGCCGGCCGGCGCGGGCGAGGCCACGATGTAGAGACGGTAGTTGGGCTGTGCGTACTCTACGCTCTCCTCGGCACTGAGCGAGTCGACCACCGCCATGGTCCGGTCCCGAGCCTGGGCCGCCACCATCGCGCCTACCACGGGCGCAGGAATCTGGTAGACGTATTCGCCGGCGGAGGTCTGTTGATAGGCTGAATCGAGGCCGAGAGCCGTGAGGCGCGCCGCCGTCAGGCTCACGTTCGCGCGCATCTTGACGATTACCTGGCCGGGAACAAATGCCGGCTGAGCTGGTACATTACGCTCTAGGAAGTCTTGCGCATCGAGGTCCAATGCGGTTGCGACCGTTAGCGCAAAGACCAGCAGGACGGTTGGACTTCTCATTGCAGCCTCCTTGGAGCCTTTGTTAACGGCAGCCGCGCTGCCAGCCCAGGCTCAGAGGTTCATCCCTGGTGAGATCATGGCGCAGTTCGTCTCTGGAAGCGATGCAGGCGCTGCAGTAGAAGGAGCCGCGCGCGATCCCCAGAATCTCGGACCTCTGGCACCTATCGCTTCGCTCCTCGGCGCGAGCGCTGGGGTACCGCTCCAGCCATCGCGCATCGCAAGCGGCAATTGGGTTGTACTCGCCATTGACGCCGAAGCACTGGTCGACCGAATCAGGGGCCAATTGGCAGCA
>JBDHDY010000333.1:0-5112 GCA_039591275.1 Gemmatimonadota bacterium
GAAGATTGGACCGGCATCGTGCAGCGTGAATTCGACTCTTGGTGGGATGTCTCCGCCTGGGCGACGGAGGGCTCGGAGGCGGCCTAGTCGGCCACACCGCGCCACCCATTCCCCACGCAGCCCCGCACCTCACCACCCGTCCCAACGGCAGCTCCTTCCCACCCCTCCCCATCCACACGGCAGCACCACACCACCCCTCTACTCCCCCACGCCAGCCCCCTTGCAGCCCCACCTACCAACGGCAGAAACGGCAGGTCGGTGCTGGAATCCCGGGCTGCCCCTTCTGCCCCTCCTGCCCGCTCTGCCCCTTCTGCTGAATACTCCCCAAGCCCTAATCCCCAACCCCCAATCCCCGGTATGGTTGGGCGGGAGAGGGGAGTCATTCCCCCCGCAACGCCTCCACCGGCGCGATCCTGCTCGCTTTGCGTGCCGGAATGAGGATCGCCAATAGCACAACGCCAAGCAGCAGGCCCGTCACACCCGTAAAAGTAATCGGGTCCTGTGGCGCCACGTTGTAGAGCAGGGAACCGAGCACCCGCGACGCACCCCAGGCGCCCAAGAGCCCGAGCGCGATCCCGAGGCCGGCAGGCCCCATCCCTTGCCGTAGGACGAGTCGCACGACGTCGCCGGCGCGGGCGCCAAGGGCGATCCGTATTCCGATCTCCCGAGTGCGACAGGAGACGAGATACGCCACCACGCCGTAGAGACCGATCGCGGCCAACGCGACGGCGACACCGGCAAAGATTGCGAGCAGCAAGAGATAGAAGCGGGCTGGACCGAACGAGCGCTGCACCGCCGTCTCGAGGGTCTCGACGCGGCGCAGCGGGAGATTGGGATCGAGCGCGTGAACCTCACTGCGGACCCCAGGCAGAACATCGGTGATGCTGGGTGAGAGGCGCGCCAGCACGCGGAGATATTCGCTTCCGGCCTGGGCTTGGGCGACGTAGATGGCCGGAAGCGCATCATCTCGAGGGCTCGTTGCCCGGATATCGCCCACAACACCGACGATCGTATGTGGTGGCTCGATGTCGTAGGCGAAACTCCCGTGCACCTCGACGCGCTCGCCCAGCGGATTCTTGTCCGGATAGTACTGCTCGACAAAACGACGGTTCACGAGAATCACCGGCCGGGTATTCATTCGATCAACTGGCTCAAACCCGCGTCCCTGCAAGATGGGGATGCGCAGGGTCTCGAGGTAGCCAGGCGTGACGGCGCGGATAGTGGCATATGCTTCCTGTCCATCAGGAGGTTCTGGTCGATCCTTGAGCTGGATCGTCGCACCCATGCTGATGCGCCCCATGGGACTGCCGTAGGCGCTGCCCACCGACTCGATGCCGGGAAGCGCTTCCAGGCGGGCCTCGAGTTGTTCGAAGAACTGTACGGACTCGTCGCCGCCGTAACGGGCCTCCGGCAATGAGATAGCGAAGGTGAGTACCCGTTCCTTGTCGAAGCCCAGTTCGACCGCGTTCATGGTGACAAAGCTGCGCAGCAGGAGTCCGGCCCCCACCAGTAGTATCAGCGACAAGGCCACTTCGCCGGCGAGCAGCACGGAACGAGACCGCACCTGCGTGAGGCTAACCCCTCCACGCCCGCCATGACTGAGTGTTTCCGAGACCGACGTGTTTGCCAAACGTAGCGCCGGCATGAGGCCAAAGAGAAATGAGATGGCCGTCACCGTTGCTAGGGCGAAGAGCAATACGGTGCCGTCCAGCGCGATTTCCTCGAGACGTGGAAGGTTCGGCGGCGCAAGCTGGAGGAGCGTGTGCAGTCCCCCCTTTGCGAGCGCTAGGCCCAGCGCGCCACCCAACGTCGCGAGGACGAATGCTTCCATCAGCAGCTGTGTGACGAGTCGTCGTCGACTTGCTCCCAACGCGGCGCGCATTGCCATCTCTCCGGCTCGCACGCTGCCACGTGCCAGCAACAGGTTTGCGACATTGGCACATGCGATGAGCAACACGACGCCGACGGCGCCCAACATGACCAGCAGGCCGCCCCGCACATTTCCGTACACCGTTTCCGCAAGCGTAACGAGGTTGAACTCCTTGCGGGCATTGGTGTCCGGGTAAGCGTCTCCCAGTCGGGTAGCCAGCACGGAAAGCTCGCTTTGTGCCGTCTCCAAAGTGACTTGGTCACCGAGCCGCGCAATCAGAAGAAGAAAGTGGCACCCGCGGCCGCACCCCTCGACGTCATGATAAATCGGCGTCCAGATTTCTACATTCCGGGGATATGAGAAGCCCAATGGTGCCACGCCCACGATTTCATACGCTCGTTCGCTCAGCTCGATGGTCTTGCCGATCACGTCGGGATCGCCTCCGTAGCGTTCCTGCCAGAAGGCGTGCCCGATGACGGCGACGAGTGGCAGTCCTGGCACATTTTCTTCGGAGAGGAGATCGCGTCCGAGCACCGGCGAGACATGGAAGATGTCGAATAGGCCGTTGGTGACCCGGGCACCCTGGACGACCTCTGGATCGTCTCTGCCGGTCAGCGTAAATGTGCTCGGATAGTATCCTCCCGCCGCCACGATCGACGGCACCTCGGATCGGATGTCGTAAATGTCCGGCTGCGACATGGCATACGTGGAGTAGCCGAACGGCGTGGGGCGCTGTGCCATTACGAGCTGGCCGGGTTCGTCGTAGGGAAGGGGCCGGAGCATCACGCCGTTCACGACGGAAAAGATGGCCGTATTGGCACCGACACCGAGCGCGAGCGTACCCACCGCTGCTGCGGTGAAGCCTGGCGTGCGACGCAGGTTGCGCAAGGCGAAGCGAAAGTCACGGAAAGGTGTTGTGAACATCTTGAGGACTCCCTGCCGCGTCGAGTGCGGCGAGAGATCTTGATAGGCTAAAGCGGTTGATCGTGCACGCCGAAAGCGTGTCACGATACCACACGATGCGGCGAACCACGCGGCAGGCAGCGAGCGCGCAACGTCACGCAGCAAGAACGACCACAGCTCGGTGTCCAACGGCCTTCGGCTACGCGCCTCGAGGAACTCCAGCATCTCTAGACCGAAGCGCCGGCGATAGCTCGGTGGGTAGAGGAATAAGAGGACTCTGAAGAGCTGAGTCGGAGAGATCATGACTGGGACCTCAGCCCGCGGAGCACGTCGTTACCAGTTTTCACTTCTCCCTCCCCAAGCCCTAATCCCCAACCCCCAATCCCCGGTGGGGTGGGGCATTTGGGGTTTATTCCGTTCTCAACGCCTCCACCGGCGCAATCCTGCTAGCCTTCAGCGCCGGAATCAGAATTGCCAGCACTACGATGCCCAACAGCAGCCCGGTCACGCCGCCAAGCGTGATCGGATCTTGGGGTCCGACGTTGTAAAGCAACGAGTGCAACACGCGCGCTGCTCCCCAAGCGCCCAAGAGGCCAATTGCAATCCCCAAGCCGGCGGGCATAAGCCCTTGCCGCAAGACGAGACGCACGACGTCACCTGCGTGCGCACCGAGGGCCATCCGGATCCCGATCTCGCGGGTGCGACGCGACACGAGATATGCCACTACACCGTACAGTCCGATCGCGGCAAGTGTGACGGCGACACCGGCAAAGATGGAAAGCAGCAGCAGATAGAACCGGGCCGGGCCGAAAGCGCGCTGGACAGCAGTCTCCAGTTGCTCGACGCTGCGCACCGGAATGTTGGGATCTATGGTGCGTAGTTCGCGACGGATGGTTGGCAGCACGTCAGTCACGCCTGGTACGAGTCGCGCGAGGATGCGAAGGTAGTCGGTTCCCGATTGTGCCTGCGCCACATAGATCTCCGAGACGGGATCGTCGCGCAGGCTCCTAGAGCGGATATCGCCCACGACACCAATGATCGTGTAAGGTTCTTCGATGTCATAGCCGAAAGATACGTGGAGCTCAATCTGCTCCCCTAGCGGGTCTTTCTCCGCATAGTGCCGTTTGACGAATTGCTCACTGACGAGCGCCACGGGGCGCGTGTCGATCCGGTCGCTTGGCTCGAATCCTCGACCGCGCAGCAAGGGCACGCGCAGCGTCTCCAGGTAACCGGCGGTAACCGCACGAATCGCCGCGGAGGGCTCTTGCCCTGGTGGTGGGTCAGGCCGATCGAGGAGCTTGAATGACCCGCCGACCGAACTGCGCCCCATCGGACTTCCCAACACACTGCCCACCGATTCTACACCGGGCACTGCTGCGACCCGTGTCTCGAGCTCGTCGAAAAACCGGACAGCAGCATCGGCGTCGTAGCGGGCATCGGGTAGAGAGATCACGAAAGTCAGGACTCGTTCCTTGTCGAACCCGGAGCAGAGCGGAACGCGACCACGCGCTCGTGATGCTCGTAATTTCGCCGCGGCCGCTATGGTTGAGCGTCTCGGACACGGAAGTGCTGGCTAGCCGAAATGCCGGCATTAGTCCAAAAAGAAACGTGACGACAGTGACTGTACCCAGTGCAAAAAGGAGTACAGTTCCGTCAACGGAGATCTCGTCGAGGCGCGGCAGGTTGGAAGGCGCTATTCGCAGGAGAGCGTTGAGCCCACCTGATGCGAGTCCCAAACCGAGCGCTCCGCCCACTGCCGCCAGCACCAGCGCCTCCACCAGGAGTTGCGCAACCAATCGACCCCGGCTCGCACCGAGGGCGGAGCGTACTGCGATCTCGCCGGTGCGGGCGGTGCCACGCGCAAGCATGAGGTTTGCGACGTTCGCGCAGGCGATGAGGAGCACGAAGCTCACCGCGCCGAGCATCACCAGAAGCCCCGTACGCACATTGCCGTAGACCGTTTCTGCCAGCGTGGCGAACCTGAACTCCTTGCCGTAATTAGTGTCGACATACTCTTCCTGCAATCGCGTCGCGAGCAGTGAAAGCTCGGCCTGTGCCGCCTCCACCGTGACGCCCTGCTTGAGTCGGGCGACGAAACGAATGAAATGGCACCCGCGGGCGCAGCCCTCGAGATCGTGATAGAGAGGCACCCAGATCTGCGCTTCCCGTGTGAAATCGAAGCCGGGAGGGGCGACGCCCACGATCTCGTATGTCCGATCGCTCAAGTCGATGGTCTCCCCGATGACATCGGGGCTGCCACCGAATCGCTCCTGCCAGAATGAGTATCCGATCACGGCAACCAACGGTGCTCCTGGTACATTCTCCTCCGCGCGAAGATC
>JBDHDY010000334.1:0-6230 GCA_039591275.1 Gemmatimonadota bacterium
GACGCGTGGCAGCATGAGAGCATTGACGGCGGACAGGATGAGGTGAATGCCTGTTTTCTCACCGCAGCCCATGCATGATCCGTCGCCGCCCACCATCGACATGTAGTTTTCCTTCTTGAGAAGGAGTGATGGCAACACGCCGATCCCTTCCTCGAGACTCGCGATGTTGATGTAGTGGTCCTGCGTGTCGGGCAGGTTCTTCCACAGCGTCCAGTTCCGCCGCAGCTTGTCCACAACGACGTCGTCCTGCTTCACGGTCTTCAGGGCGTTGTCGGGACAGACCTTCACGCAGATGTCGCAACCCTTGCAGGCCTCCGGGTTGATAGTGATCGACAGGAGACCACCGGTCCCCTTCTCTTTGGACTCCGGCAGATCGAAGAACGGACCGGTCTTGGCCAGCGGAAAGTCTGCGAGGGCCGAGTAGACGGGTGCGAACTCCGCATCCATTGCCTTGCGCCGCTCGGGATCGGGCCCGAGCTTGTCGATCACGGCCTTGTACGAGGTCGAGAGCACGTCCCCAAAGGTGGTGAAGGGGACACCCTTCATGACTTTACGGGCCTCTCGCGAGAGGTGCTTGGTGATCTGTCGTAACCGATCGAATGACTGACCATTCTCGGCCGTCCTGATACCCGCTTCAATTACTTCGTCGATCTCGTTGACCACACCAGGAATGGCCGAGTCGGGACATTGAGTCCAGCACTGGGCGCAACCCGTGCAGTTTTCGGCGATGAACTCGGGAACCTCGAACCGCACGTCCGTCATGTCGCGGATAGTGCTCGTGGCGGCTGGAATGGCGCTGATGGCCGCGAATGGATCCGCAAGGCCGTCTTGGCCCGTCTTGTACAGGTGGCACACCTGTTCCCAGAAGCGACCCGGGTTGCCGATGCCGTCTCGCCAGCCTGATCCATCGAGGATGTCCGGCATCACCGGTACCGTCCCCACCTCTTCCTCATCGCGCGACGTCATCAGGGAAGCATCCATCTCCTGCACTTCGTCGAAGCCGCGCTTGATGACTCGCACATTGTCTTCAACGACCCGTTCGCCGAGGTGTCCGAACTTCTTCTTGAGCTGGGTGCGGATTCCCTCGATGAGTTGCTCGTCAGTGAGACCCTCACGCTCCGCCAGCGGCGACGCCTTGAAGAACGCCCCCATGAACGCCGTGCCCTGCATGCGGTAACGCAACTCAGGGTCGGTTGCCTCATCGGTGGCGATTTGGAAGGCGTCGAGGAAGAACACCCTGATTCCCTTGTCCCGGATCTCGCGCTGGGCCCACTGGGGTAGGGAACTCCACAGCTCGGCGGGTGGAAGATCGTTCTGGATGACGAACACTCCCCCCTCCGACAGTCCCGCGAACGGATTCGAGTGGCGGAAAACGTTCTGGTCCGGCGAGAGCACGACGTTGACGTGTTTCAGCTCGCAGTTGAGGCGAATGGGCTCGCGTGCCAGCGTAGCGTAGAAGGTCGTGGGCTGGCCTTTCTTCTCTGAGCCGTACTTGGGGTTCGCCTTGATGTAGAGCCCCGCCAACTCCGCCGCCGTCTGGGCAACGTTCTTCCCCATGGTGATAGCGCCCCATCCACCGATGGAGTGAATGCGAATCGAAATCGAGTCCTTGGGAAGGAGGTTGACGTCGTTGTCGGAGTGGAGCGACAGTTCCTCCTTACGGATGAAGTCGATTCCCAAGTAGAACTGCCGTCGTTTGCGGCCACCTTCGAGCATATTTTCGACGGCCGCAATGATGTCAGCGGGCTGCAGGTCGCGGCTGCCTAATCCGTAGCAGCCCGAGTAGAAGTCGGGGACATCCTCGGCCGTGCACGGCGTGATGCCTGCATAGGGCTGTCCGTTCTTCGACCTGGCGCTTTCCACCGCCTGGCTCATTGCAGCCCGAATCTCCCGCAGGAGCGGTTGCTCCACGGAGAGCGGCTGATCCGTCCGCTCCAGTACCGTCACGCCCTTCTTGCCCTTGAGCGTGGCGGTGATGAGGTCGGTGGGGAACGGGCGGAACATGATCACGTCCAACACGCCGATCTTGAGATTCTCTGCCATCCGGAGGTAGTCGCACACGGCCTCCGCGTTGGCCACAACCGAGCCCTGCCCGACAATTTCCGCGTCCTCGAGGCGGTACCCGACCACCCTGCGGTAATTGCGACCGGTGAGCGTCTCGTATTCAGTAAACGCCTTATCGGACAGCTCCTGCAGGTGGTCGAAGTAGAACGGGCGCTGGGCGGCCACACCCTGCGCATAGCTGTCCTGGTTCTGCACGACCCCGATCATCGCCGGATAGTCGTAGTCGAACATCTCCACGATCCGCCGGCGCTTGTCGCCAAATACCATCCGTTGAGCCGGAGTTGGGGAGTCAATGATATCTGACGGGGCTCCCAGGTACTCCTTGATCAACTCTCGCTCTGGCAGCTTGAGCGACTCGATGACGTGACTCGTGAGAAAGCCGTCCTGGGCGCAGACACCCGGGTTGAGGGAAAGCTCGGCAATGCGGTGAGCGATGATGTTGAGATCTGCTGCCGATTGAACGTCCTTGGCGAAGAGCTGGAAGAACCCGGTGTCGTCGATGCAGTGGTAATCATCGTGTCCGGCGTGAACGTTGAGCGCGTGTTTGGTCATCGCCCGGCAGGCGATGTTGAGCACGTACGTCAGGCGCTTGCCCACGGCGGCGTACAGCGACTCGTGCATGTACGCGATGCCCTGACCGCTCGAAAAGTTGGTGGCGCGCAGCCCGGTCATGCTCATGCCGGCCGTCACGGCCGCAGCAGCGTGCTCGCCCTCGGGCTCGAAGAAGATGAGGCTTCGGTCGTTCACGTTCGTCTTGCCCGCAGCCACTGCAGCTGCCCACCCCTCACCCATCTGCGTTGAAGGCGTGATTGGATACGCGCCGGCTCCTTCGCTGGCCGCCGTTTCCATTGCCACGACGGCGCCACTTCCGTCATCGGTGGTTGGGATGCCGGGGTATTTGGGTGTCGCCGGGGGTTTGGCTTTGGCTTTCATGCGACTTTGCTCCTCGTAGACTCGAGCGTTTTACGGCTTTCCTCGAATTGGCCACCCTCTATCCACACGATCGCTCCGGTGGGGCACCGCTCGATCGCCTCGGGTCCGGCCAGATCGTTCTTGTCGTAATCGACGACCGCCAACCCGTCTTTCATTTCAATGACGCCCGGCGCGGCATCCAACGCACAGCGACCGCAGGCGTTGCACGCAACCTCACAGAGCGCTTCGATTTCGTCACCCTCTAGAGCACTCTTACACTGCACGATGAGCTTCTGCTCGAGAGGCATGATTACAAAGAGATCCTTCGGGCACGCCTCCACGCAATCCCCACACGCCGTACACAGCTCCGGAATCACCACCGGGAGGCCGTAGGGATTCATGTAAATGGCGTCGAAGTCGCAGGCGTCCCGGCAGTCGGCGAGCGCGATGCATCCCCAGGTGCAGCCCTTTCCACCGCCGGCCACTGCCGCGGCCGCCCCGCAAGTCCCCAGGCCCCGGTATTCAGCCTGTTGCATTGCCACGTGCGTACCGCCGGCACAGAGCAACCGCGCCACACGTTTCATGGCTTCGCCCGCCTCGACGCCGAGGTACTCCGCCACGTCCGTCACGTCATCGGGGCCCATGACCGTGCATACCGCCGGCTGGGTCTTGTCACCCACCAACCCCTCCGCAAACGCCCGACAGCCGGCAAACCCACAGGCGCCACAATTCGTCCCGGGAAGTAGATCCGTCACCGCGTCGATGCGGGGATCCTCCCAGACTTTGAGCTTACGGTGGGCCACGGCGATCAGAATCCCGAAGGTGAGACCGACACCGCCGAGAATGAAGGCCGATAGGAGAATCGACGAGAGGCTCATCTAGCCCGCTAGGTCGTGTTCGAAAGGTCGGCTTGGCTGAGAAGCCAGGCGGCCAGTTTGTCGACCGGATCGGCAGGTGCAGCCGGCGCCGCAGGAGCTGCGGCCTGCCCGTCCCCTGACGGCGCAGACGCGGCAGGTTGCGCTGCGAGCGCGGCGAGCTGCCTCAAACTCTCCATCTGTTGACCCGCGCTCAACCCTCCCAAAGGCTCCGAGGGGTTGTCCTGGGGCATGTAGGCGACGCTGATGCGTCGTGAGAGCTCAGGGCCGCCCCCCGGATCGTGAGCGAAGCGTGCGGCTGACTCGGGAACGATGGCGGCAACGCCCGGCCCATCCCATGCGGCGAACGGGGCGAGGCTGGCTTCGTCTGCCGTTTGCAGCACGAAGGTGCCGGGTGTGATGTGATGCACTAGCGGTGCTGGAGGCATGTCACCCCGCACCACCAGCACAAATTTCTGCGCACCGTCCAGGAACTCTGCCAGTCCGTCCCCGTAGAGGTCACCGCCGTCCACCTGCACCACCAAGGGCGGGGCGATCCGACGCTCCGTCTTGTTCCACCGGGAGAATGGAAACGACCCCAAGTACTTGGCATGCTCCGCGTGGCGGTAACCGCCTGACTTCGACAGCTCCGCGACGCGAGCTGCACCGAACGCTCTACCGACTTCTTTCAATGCCCCCCATACCGCTTGCCGGAGGCTTCCTCCCGGCTCCACATTGACGACGAACAAGTCCTGTTTGCGGGAGGCGAGTTCGGTTAGCGCATCCAGGGCCCGCCCGATGGTTTCCACGGTAGTAGAATCGAGGGTTTGTGTCTGATTGAACAACGCGGAGAAGCGTTCGGTGTCGATCCGGCCAGATGCGAACACGCCGAGCGCCGCCATCTGCTGCGCTTCTTGGTTGCCGTTTGGTGACTGCTGGGACGCCATAATGCCCTTCACCTGCTCCACAGTAGCGGAGAGGGCGGACTGGAAGGCCTTTGTCGGGCTGGCGAGGGCTCGGAGAGCCATTTCCACCCGCTCGTCTTTGTTAGACGGCATTGCGATCGAACTCCGCGTTCAACATATCGATCTTCTCCTCGGCCGTGTGCGTGGGCAAGTGCCGCGTCATTTCATACCGAGGTAGACTTTCGTTTCGATAGAACAGGCCAAGGCGTACCCTGTCGGTTGCCTCAGCCAATTCTCGGCCCCGATGCAGATCCAGCGGATCGTGTCGGGTCTGTGTCTTGTAGATGTCCTCGAGCCCCGGGTTGTCGATGCCGTTCTCGTGGACCAATATTTCCGTCTTTGACGGATCGCGAGCGGCGTCCTGGAAGATGTCCGGCGTGTAGGCTGGGCAGCGCTGCAGGACCCGCACGAAGGAAAATCCCTTGTGGCGGTACGCCGCCTCCACTGTAGCCGTCAGATGAGGCAACACCCAGTCAGCGGTCTGGGCGACAAAGGACGCGTTCGTGACACCCAGGGTCGCCGTCAGAGGGTTCATCGCCGGCAGGTACGTTCCCTGCGGCTGTGTGTTGCTGGTATACCCCAACGGGGTCGTCGGCGATGTCTGGTTCTTCGTCAGGCCGTAGATGTTGTTGTCCAACATCAACGCGACCATGTCGACGTTGTACCGGATCATGTGAATCCAGTGGGCCGCGCCGATAGAGCAACAATCTCCGTCACCCATCACCGCGAAGACGTGGAGGTCGGGGCGATGGAGCTTGATGCCGGTCGCGACGGGCAATGCCCTCCCGTGGATGCCGTGAAATCCGTACGCGTTGACATAGTGCGGAAATCGGCTCGCGCATCCGATGCCCGACACGAACACGGTCTGTTCGGGTAGCAGTTGCTCGGATTCCAGCAGGCGCTGCACGGCCGTGAGCACTGCGTGGTCACCACAGCCCGGGCACCAGCGCGGCACCGCCGAGCTGGCGTAGTCGTCCATCGCAAAACTGCGTTCCTCGTCGTAGCCGCAGCTCAACAGCGAGCAGGGTGCGTCGATCATCCCTCGGCTCCCTTCGCGAGTTTTTCCCGAATGGCGTTGAGAATCCGGCCCGGGCGGAGTGGCTCGCCGGGGACCCTCGTCCAGCAATCCACGTCGACCAGAGTATGGGCCCGGAGCAGCCAGCAGAGTTGCCCCAGCCGTCGGTTCTCGTGAGTAATGAACGGATCGTCAGGCTCGTCGCTGTAGTTGATCTCAACGGTCATGATCCGCTGGAAGTGGCTGAAGATCTCGGGGATTCCCGGCTCCATCGGTGACAGGAACGTCAGGTGAAGCGAAGAGACGTCCATGCCCTCGGCGCGCGCCCGATCGACCGCCTCCTCGATGGCGCCCTTGGTGCTTCCCCAGCCGACAACTAGCAGGTCGCCGGATTTACCGCCATGCACGAGCGGAGTTTTG
>JBDHDY010000335.1:0-4239 GCA_039591275.1 Gemmatimonadota bacterium
CCACCCTGGCGAAGCGCTGCCCGTAACACGGGGTAGGAACCGGCGATGGCCCCGGTATGCGACCGGGCCGCCACGACGCCACGCTCAGACCTGCCGCCCTTGAGCAAGACGATGGGCTTGGTCTCGCTCACCCGCTTCGCCACCTCGATGAATTTTCTGCCGTTTCTGAAACCCTCGACGTACATGAGGATCACAGCGGTGTTATCATCGACCTCCAAGTACTCCAGGTATTCGTGGAACGCGATATCCGCCTCGTTACCGACACCCACATATACCGATATACCCTGCGAGCGAGCGGCGGCCCACTTGATGACGTCCAGCGCGAGATTCCCGGATTGGGAAAGGAGAGCGATCCTGCCAGGCTGCACTTGCTTCACGCCGACGAGGTTGAGGCCGATGGCCGTATTTATCACACCGGATGTATTCGGCCCCACCAGTCGGATCCCGTATCGGCCAGCGACATCGAGCATCTGCCGCTCGAGCACCGCACCCTCCTCTCCAGATTCCCGAAACCCAACCGCCGACACCACCGCCCCCTTCACCCCCCGACGTCCGCACATTTCCAGAAGCCCGGGCACCGATTCGGCCGGCGTGCAGATAAACGCCAGATCAGGGGTGTCCTTCAGGTCCTCCAGCGATTTGGCCGTTGAGAGTCCGAGGACCTCACCGCCGTTACGGCTGACGGGATAGACACGACCGCGATACTCGGAATCCAGGAGTGTTCGGAGTGCTTGAAAGCCCCTCTTGCGCGGGTTACGGGAGGCACCGATGACCGCAACTGACCGTGGCTTCAGGATCGGATCCAACGAATGTGACACTTCCCTACTCCCCGATGAACTTGGGATCGCGCTGTTCGTCGAATGCCGCAATCCCCTCATGCCAGTCATTTGTCTCCATGCAACGTAGAAGCGCGGCCACCTCGAGCTCCAGCGCGTCATCAGCTTCCAGATACCGGGCTCGACTCAACAGTTCCTTGGCGGAGGCCATGGGAACCGGAGCGCGGGCAGCAAGCTTCTCGGCGAGCGCCATGCTCTCCGGAAGTACGCTGTCGACCGGAACGGAGACGTTGGCAACCCCCAGGCGCTCTGCCTCTTCGCCGGAGAAAAACTCGCACAACATGATGAGCTCTTTCGCCTTGGCTACCCCAACCCGCTCCGCAAGTGTGTAGACCGTCCCACCCCCCACGAAAGTCCCCAGAGAGAGTTCGGGAAAACGAAGTTTGGCCTCCCGCGCGGCCACGATGAAATCACAAGAGAGGGCAAGCTCCAGTCCGGCGCCGACGGCATGGCCGTTCACAGCGGCCACGATGGGTTTTGGCAGGTTTTGGAGCTCACGGTAGACGCGCTGACCCGTCTGAACGTAGGTCCTGCGCGCTTCTGGAGTGAGGTTGCCGCTGCCATGAGCCTTGAGATCCGCCCCGGCACAAAAAGCACGGCCCGTTCCGGTCAACACGACCGCACGGACCGTCGAATCATCTCGAATGCTGACAAGGGCGGTTTCCATGGCCTCGTACAGAGGCAAGCTCACCGCGTTCAACCGCTCGGGCCGGTTCAACCTGAGTAACGCGATCCTGCCACGCCGCTCCTGAACCAGTGGTGGGTTATCGACCACTTAGGCCTCTTTGCAGACCTGGGCCGGGAATTCGGATCACCGACTTCCTATCCCCGTCCGGCTGTCAAGCCGAACGCTGAGACGGATCGTGCCATCCAGGGCCGTTGCACCATAGTCGGCACTGAGCTCCTTCAATCACATGGATGAACACGTGAGCCAATTCTAATGTTCCGTCGAGTAGAACGCAATAAGTCGTGTTGTGGCATGGGATTACACACCCCAGCAGCTTCATCTGTGCAAACCGGCAATGTCGCTCGGGATTACGTGAGGAGCGAGAGGTTGCGCTTTTCCGTACGGATCCGTACGTATGGGCAAACGAGCGATGAGCACTGTTGGCAAGGAGGACACCGTGCCAGTCAAGAAACTGAAGGAGTTCCTTGACAGTCACAACGTCAAGTACGTGATCATCAGCCACTCACCCGCCTACACCTCGATGGAGGTCGCCGCTTCCGCGCACATCCCCGGGAAGGAGATCGCCAAGACCGTGATGGTCAAGGTCGACGGGGAGATGGCAATGGCTGTCCTGCCCGGGTCGTTTCAAGTTGATTTCGATCTACTGCAGACCGCAGTCGGGGCCAAGAGCGTCCAGCTTGCGAGCGAGCGGGAGTTCAAGGATCGATTTCCCGAATGCGAAGTCGGAGGCATGCCACCTTTTGGGAACCTCTATGACATGTCCGTCTACGTAGCCCAGAGTCTGGCAGAGGATGAGGAGATCGCCTTCAACGCCGGTTCGCACACGGAGTTGGTGCGCTTGGCGTATAAGGACTACGAGCGGCTGGTCCAGCCCAAGGTGATCAGATTCTCGGTGCAGCCGGCGTAGCAACCGCCCGGCCTGTTAGTTCTCAAAAGACGCCCGTTGCCTTCAGGAAGAAGGTATTCCCCTGTTGCGAGCGCTGGCCGAACTCCGCCGTGCCGCGCTGAAACGCGAGCTGAAGTGTGCCAAAGGGAGGCCGATAGCGGTACACAAACACGGCCTGCAGGTTTCGGCGATCAATTGCGGAATTCGTTTGGAAGAACACCCGCAGGTAGAGATCCTTCGTGAAGAACTGATTCGCCCGCACCACATGGATCCACGTGCTCTCTCCCTCAGGGTCCGGGTCTAGAGTCAATTGCTGCAGCTCATACTCCACTGACAACTCCGGCGTCACCTTGTATCCGCCGGAAGCGGTCCACAGGCGAAAGTCCGAGTCAAAGTTCCGTCCGAACTGGAATCCGGCACTCGCCGACTGGAACTCGCGCGTGTTGTAGCCCACCTCCACTCCGATTTCGCGATTTCGAAAATCAGCCTCGAAACGCTTGAACTCCTCCGTGTAGTCTGCCTCGACGCTCAAGCGATTGTGGAACTCTATCCCCACGGATTGATCTATCTTCCAGCTTCGCAACGTCCCGTTTTGCCCCCAATAGATGTTGTAGTTGGAGTCATACTGAGTACGCTCGACAACGCTGCTCCGGACCCAGAAAGTCCGTTCGATAGCGGCATCCAACTCCCGCCGATCGTCGTCACGAATGAATCCAATCGCGTTGGCATTGTCCGCAAACCGGTCGCCCAGGTGCGTATAACGAACATGAAAGTGCCCGGTGGGCGAATCGTACGCGGGCCTGATGAAGTACGCCCAGGTTCCCGTATCGAACTCGCCCCAGCTCTGGACCAACTGCGCCGTCATACCGAAGCTCTTTGTGAAGAAGAGGGTAGCGTCCATGCCAAGGGACCCCTGATTTTGCCCTTCCAACGTTCGGTTTGCTGCGGTGAACGCAATATTCGACGAGCCGAAAACATCTCGCTGCACTCGGCCGACGGCGAAGGTACCGACGGTCGAATCACCCAACGGCTCCGAGCGCGCACCCAGCGCCGCAATGCTCCACGCACCCTGCTTGCCGAGCACCTGAGCACCACCGGTGATGTCGGGAATGCGGCGTGAGTAGAACGTGCGGATCCGCTGCCGGAAGAGCTCGGCGCCTTCGAGGAAGAACGGACGTTTCTCCCGAAGGGAGAGCTCGAACCGGGTCAGGTTGATTTGTTCCTGATCGGCCTCGATGGTGGCGAAATCGGGATTGACCGTACCATAGGCCGAGATCCCAGGTGTGAGAGCGTAACGGACGTCCCCGCCGAGATCCCAGTCATCCGGCGCATGCTGCTGGACACGCGTGAGGCCATACGTGATGATTTGGTGGCGGCGGAGCGGTGGCGGCACGTTGAGCCCGGCAAGGGAACCGCCCTGCGACACGCGAAATTGGTTTTCCAGCGGACCCGCCCAAAAACTGACCTCGAGAGTTCGTCGCCGGCTTCTTCCGAAGTTGACTCCCCAGGTCTGATCGTCACCTGCCCGATACTTGATGGACGTAAAAGGAATCGCCATCTCCACGGTCCAGCCGAACTCGGTGCTTCGGGAAGCCGACTGCCAGGATGCGTCCCAGGTGGCGTCCACCGTTCGGCCGTCGTTGGCCACGCGTCCGTCGGTTTGCGTGCCGAGGGCGTTGGTCATGAAGTAGTACGCCGAGCGGTGGTCGTTGTGGCTGTCGAGGATGAGAATCACGGCGTCGTCGCTCAAGAGATCCGCATCTCGTCTGGTAAGCTGTGCTGCAGGGGCTTCCGGGTCCCACACACGGAAGGCGACGAACAGGTGCCCC
>JBDHDY010000336.1:0-5099 GCA_039591275.1 Gemmatimonadota bacterium
GATGTGAAAGACGGCGGGTGTCAGCGGGAGGTAGCTCTCCGGATCGGGGGCGGCCATGGCGCGTTCCTAATTAATGAATGTGTAGCCAATATATCCGCGCACAAGATATATCCGCAACGGATAATTATCCAGTCTTGCAGCGGTCGGCCAACGACGCCCTTGCGCCCTAAGAGCATAAATTGTATACTGACCCTATAGTATACAATTTATGCTCGGAGGGCTTACGGTGGCCAAAATTGGAGAGTTCGAGTTGCTGGTCGTGCTGGCCATCCTCCGCCAGCATAAAGCGCCTTTCGCCAATCAGGTGCGGCGCGATCTGGTGAGCAACGCCAGACGATCGGTCACGCGAGGGGCGTTGTATCGCACGCTGGATCGGCTGAAGGACAAGGGTTTAATCGAGTGGCAGATCGAGCCGGAGACATCGGCCGAACGAGGTGGTCTGCCAATGCGGCGCTTGAAAGTCACTGACAAAGGCATCGATACCGTGCGGGAGTCGAGAGCAGTCCTGCTCGACTTCTTCGACGGACTCGGTGCTGTTCTGGACTGATGAAGCGTACGCCCCCCGCCCCTTCTGCCCCACCTGCACTGGCCCGCGCACTCCTGGCCCGTGCCCTCGGTCGGGGCAACGACGCTCGCGCGATTCAGGGTGACCTGTGGGAAGATTTTGTTCTTCTGGCGCGGCACCAAGGCATCACTGTCGCCCGTTGGTGGTATTGGCGCGAATGCATCACACTGAGTCTGAGCAGCGTAGTGCACCGCGTGCTTCGTGCAATCCGCCCGTTACCCAAACCAAAGAAGTTGGACAAGGCTATGGCCAACCCACTCGGCACTAATGGCATTATTGGAGACATCCGCTACGCACTTCGCGCCGTGCGACGCGAGCCCGGCTTCTTTGTTCTCGCAATTTTCATCATCGGCCTTGGAGTCGGCGCCTGTACCGCCGTGTTCAGCGTGATGAGTCCGTTGCTGTTGCGGGCGCTGCCGTTCCACGAACCCGAACGGCTCGTATGGATTGCAAACAGCGGCGACCCTCGTCACGGGATGTCTTCCGTCACGTCGCGCACATCGAATGTGCGTGACTTCCGAGAGTTGAGTGAGTCGTTTGCGGGAATAGCCGGCTACAACGCCTTCTTCGGACAAGGGAGCTACAACTTGGTGGGCGGCGGCGATCCCGAGAGGCTCGTGGGTGCGGGTGTTACGCAGAATCTTCTTGACGTCCTCGGCGTCAGACCTCTCCACGGCCGCAACTTCGTCGATGAAGAGGCGGTATGGCGCGGCAGGCCAGCGGTAATCCTCACACATCGGTTCTGGACGCGCCGCTTCAACAGCGACCCGGGGATCGTAGGAACTCCAATCGATCTCAACGACACACCCACCGAAGTGGTGGGTGTGCTGCCGCCCTCCTTCGATTTTGCATCTACGTTTGCGCCAACTACTCGAGTCGATTTCTTGTTGCCGTGGCCGATCGCCGACGAAACCGACCGGCAGGGCAACACCACGTCGATGGTCGCTCGCCTCAGGCCGGGAGTTACGGTAGACAACGCTCAGGCCGAGCTCGATCTCATCGTCGCCGGATTGGAGGAGGCGGACCCCGACAGGTGGGGCCTGGGAGCCAGAGTGAACAGGCTTCAGGAAAAGATCGCGGGCCCTTACCGAGCGGCGATGCTGCTGCTTGCCGCTGCGGCCGGCACGGTGATGGTGATCGTCTGTGTCAACTTGTCTAATCTGTTGTTGGCCAAGGGTTCCAGACGATCGAAAGAGATAGCTGTTCGAAGCGCACTCGGTGCAACGCGCGGCCGACTCCTCCGCCAACTGATTTTGGAAAGCTTGGTTCTCACGCTTTGTGGTGCCGCCGTCGGCGTCGCCATCGCGCTGGCAGCCACGGGAGCCGTCGTCACAACCAGCAGCGTGAGCATTCCCTTGTTACGCACAGTGTCCATTGACGGCATCGCACTTCTCTTCACGCTGGGCCTGGCTGTCGTCTCCGGACTCTTGATGGGGATTATTCCGGCTTTGCAGGCTACGGAGGGAGGTGGAGCGAGCGCTCTCAACGATACGAGTCGGGGATCGAGTGCGGGGAGGCGGAGTACCAAGCTGCGCGAAGCGTTGGTCGTAATGGAAGTGGCGATGGCGTGCATCCTGTTGGTGTTTGGCGGACTCTTCTTGCAGAGCCTCCGTAAGGTGCTCAATGTCGAGATCGGGTTCCAACCGACAGAGGCCGTAGGATGGACACTTAGTACGAACCGGCAATTTGAGACCATCGAGGAAAGGTACACGTTCTTCGACCAGGTGATTGCCGCGGTCGAGGCGGTCCCCGGAGTTGAGAGCGCAGGGCTCATCGACGTATTACCACTCGGTCGCAATCGCACGTGGGGAACCATTCGTGCTGTCGGCGCCGTGTACGAAGAAGGTGAACTCAAGCCGGCGTTCCCCCACATCGTGGACTACCGCTACCTCCCGGCCATGAAGATTCCGCTGGTGGCCGGTCGCCATTTTGCCCCCAGCGACACGCAGGACAGGGGTCGAGTAATCATCCTGAACGAGTCCGCCGCGAGGGGAGCGTTCCAGGGACAGGATCCTATCGGTAGGATGGCGCGCATAATAGGAAGAGAATGGGAGGTCATCGGGGTTGTCGCCGACGTTCGCCACCAGTCGCTGGAAGAGACTTCAGGGTGGCAGATGTACTTCGCATACACCCAGTGGCAGGATTTCAACACCTTGGACATGGTAGTCCGGTCACAGCTGCCGCTCGTGACGCTGGTGCCAGGCGTGGCTGCAGCGCTGCGCGCATCGGATCCGACGATGCCAACTGACGAATACCGATCGCTGAGTGAGCTTGTGGACCGTTCCGTTTCTCCCAGGCGATTCACCCTGTTGCTGTTGAGTGCATTTGGTGGCGTGGCTCTGCTGCTCGCGGCTTTGGGTATTTACGGTGTGCTTTCGTACTCGGTGACGGAACGAGTACCGGAAATCGGTATTCGCATGGCGCTTGGAGAATCGGGACCGAGTGTGTTGCGTCGGGTGGCCGGCAAGGCGTTGGCGCTGGCTGGTATCGGGGTGGCAATCGGAGCTACGCTGTCGTTCGTCGGGACTCGCCTGATTACATCGTTGCTGTACGGCGTGGATCCAACCGATCCGTTCACGTTCTCCGCAATGGCGGTAATTCTGCTTGCGATAGCACTGCTTGCCGGATACCTGCCCGCGCGCCGCGCGTCGCGGGTTGACCCCACAACCGCCTTCCGGTGTCTGTAATCGGTCGCGTACTAAGGATTGCAGAATGCAGAATGCAGAATGCAGATTGGGGCCACAGATGGCACTGAAACACGCAGATGTACGCTGATAAGCAGAATTGGGCATCAGCGCTGATCTGCGTGTTCCTGCGATATCTGCGGCCCCCGTCTACGGGAAGACTAGCCGAGCGGCGGCTTTAGCCGGTCGCCAACATCGAAGATTTGTCCCGCGTCTGACGCGGGGCCACGACAGCAGAGAAGCCGGGCGAAGCGGGCCCGGCTTTCTTTGGCATAGCGAAACGGCTACGCAATTGGCACTTCGTTCTATAAACGTACGATGCCCCGATTAGCGCTCGCAAGAGCGCCTGACGGTGCGCGCGAATCTGCGAACGAGCAAGCTCGTCGCACTTCGTGACGCGCTTCGGTCAATCGCTCCTCGCCTGCGGCTCGTGGCATTGACAATCAAACCCCTCCGTTCCAACTCGATAACTGCCAATGGGGCAACAAGTTAACCACATTAACTATTTTCGTGCCCGTCCTGGCTGTAACGGTACCGCTTCTGCCACCCGCCACCGCCACATCCCTGCCCCAGACTCGCCATGTCACCCGGGTAGTTCTATCTTACGCACCTATGTCTAACCTCTTCGACCGCCTCCAATCGGCCCTCGGTGACACGTACCGCCTGGACAAGGAGCTGGGCGGTGGCGGTATGAGTCGGGTGTTCCTGGCGGAAGAGAAGGCCCTCAACCGCAAGGTCGTCATCAAACTCCTGCCGCCTGAAATGGCCGCCGGTGTGAACATCGACCGCTTCGAGCGGGAAATCCAGCTCGCCGCCTCGCTGCAACACCCTCACGTCGTCCCATTGCTCACGGCAGGATCGCAGGACGATCTGCTGTACTACGTCATGCCGTTCATCGAGGGAGAATCGTTGCGGGCCAAGCTGGCCCGGGAAGGCGAGCTACCCATCGGAGAGACGCTGCGCATTCTGGCGCATTCTGCGGGACGTGGCGGATGCGTTGGCCTACGCGCATCGCCACAAGGTGGTCCACCGCGACATCAAGCCCGACAACGTCCTGCTTGCGGACGACCACGCATTGGTCGCCGACTTCGGCGTGGCCAAGGCGGTGACGGATTCCACCGGCGGCCAATCGCTGACGTCGATGGGTGTGGCCCTGGGCACGCCCGCCTACATGTCGCCGGAGCAGGCCGCCGCCAGTCCGCAGGTGGATCACCGGGCCGACATCTACGCGTTGGGCGCGCTTGCGTACGAAATGCTACGAAATGCTTTGCGGGCGGCCGCCGTTCTCAGGGGCGAATCCCCAACAGGTTCTCTCTGCCCATGTGACCCAGGCACCCGATCCCTGCACGGCGCATCGGACAAGCGTTCCGCCTGCCCTGAACGAGTTGGTGATGCGATGCCTGGCGAAGCTGCCGGCCGACCGGTGGCAGCGCGCCGATGAGCTGAAGACACAGTTCGACTCGTTGGCAACGCCGCCGAGCGGAGGGATGACCCCCACCGGCACGCAGCCTGTCGCGGCGGCCCCGAGCGGCGCGGCGGGTCCGGTGGGCCTGACCGCGCTGACTCCGGCAAAGGTCGCAGCGCTGTTCGGGGCGGGGGCTGCCGTCGTTCTGCTCTTGGTCTACCTGATGATGACCGTACTGGGGCTACCCACCTGGGTGTTCGTCGGTGCGATCGCGCTGTTGGCGGTTGGGCTGCCGATCATGCTGGTGACCGGGAGACACGAGCAACAGCGTGCCGTTGCCGCAACGACCGGGATGCACGTGACCACACCGGTAGGGGTGCGGAAGCATTTCACCTGGCGCAGGGCGACACTCGGCGGCGGGTTGGCTTTTGTTGGTCTCGCCGTA
>JBDHDY010000337.1:0-4988 GCA_039591275.1 Gemmatimonadota bacterium
GACTGGCTCAGGCGCCGGTCCCAGCAACCCAAAAACCCGTCTTGTGTTCTCATCACTGTAGCCACCTGACGAGGGGGAACGGCTAGCGTTTCCCGGACGACCCGGGTGGTGGATTGGCAGTCTGCGGCACGAACTGGGCGAAGGAGTACGAGTTTCGTGAGCAAAGAAGACAATCTCGGCGTCCTCGAGGTCGTCGGTAACGGGGTCGGATTCATCCGGCGTCCTGAAGAGAGCTTCGCCCCAGGTCGGCGCGATGTGTACGTCGGTCCGAAGCTCGTGCGTAAATATGCGCTGCGAACAGGTGACGAGATCGCCGGATCGGTGGGGAAGCCGGCCAAGGCGGGGAAGAGCCCGCCACTCACGCGTCTCATCCAAGTGAATGGGCGAGCACCAGAATCTCTGGGTGAGCGGCCCAACTTCAATGATCTCGGCGCTCTGCACCCTCAAGAACAGTTGGTGCTCGAATGCGACCGAGCCGTGAGAGGACAAGCAGACCTGACGAATAGGGTCATCGACCTGCTCTGCCCTTTCGGAAAGGGGCAACGAGCGCTCATTGTGGCTCCCGCCAAAGCCGGAAAGACAATGGTCCTGCAGTCCGTGGCGCAGGGGATCGTGGAAAACAATCCCCAGTGCACGCTTTTCATTCTCTTGATCGACGAGCGCCCGGAAGAGGTCACTGAGATGGAAATGTGCGGGTTCGGCGAAGTGGTGGCGTCGAGCTTCGACTTCCCCGCATCGCGACATGTCACGACCGCGGAGATTACCCTGGAGCGTGCACGTAGACGCGTGGAGTTGGGGGAAGATGTGGTGATCATCCTGGATTCCATCACGCGTCTTGCCAGAGCCTACAACACCGTCGAGCAGGGGAGCGGACGCACGCTTTCCGGTGGTGATGCAAACTCCATGGAGAAGCCGAAGCGATTTCTTGGCAGTGCGCGAAACATCGACGAAGCCAAAGGTGGCGGATCTCTCACGATTATTGCCACGGCTCTCGTCGATACGGGGTCGCGCATGGACCAGGTGATCTTCGAGGAGTTCAAAGGGACCGGCAACAGTGAGCTGGTTCTGAGCCGAGAGCTTGCCGAACGGCGGATCTATCCCGCAATTGATCTCACGGCGAGCGCCACCCGGCGCGAGGAACTGCTGCTTTCGGAGTCGGTGCTGGAGCTGTCTCGGACCTTGAGGCATGGCCTGGCTGACGTTGCTTCCGTCGAAGCCATGACGTGGCTGCTCGAGCGTCTCAAAGAGACAGGTTCCAATGCCGATCTGATCAACATCAGCGTATCGCGAGACGGGCGACGGGCCTCGTAGCAATTCCGACCTGACGCAGCAATCATTCTCACAGGCCAACGCGGCCATCATCTCGAATGGGGACGCTCCAGCAGGAGATCCTCAGTTGTCCTCCCCATTTCCGTTTGGATCTCGCCACGCTTTTCGGGCAGTGTTGCCTTAGATTGTGTGCATCTTCTGAGCTGAGAGCGCGTCATGCCCGAGAAGAAGCGAAAACCCTCTGGCATGCCCGACGATCAAGCTATCCAATCTGAGGAGCAACGGGCGCCGCGAGAGGTCCATTTGGAGCGAGGACCGTACGGCTCCGATTCACTCCATGCTCCTCCCGTTCCGACATTCAAAAGAAGCGAATCGTCACGGCGTGGGCGGCACCGTAATGATCTGCGCACGGATTCGTCCGCTCTGCTGGGCGCGTCGCAGAGAATCGTCGGAGAGCTTCCGATCGGAGTGTACGTTGCCAACCGTTGGGGTGAGGTGCTGGATGCTAACCCGGCGCTGCTCGGGATGTTGGGGGTTTCATCCGTTGCGGGGCTCGCGGATCGCCCTCTGGCGGATTTTGTGGTTGGCTTACCTGACGGCTTCGGCTGGCTCGCGCCAGAGGGAGATCTCACATTGCGAGGTCCGGGTGGGCAACAGCGCGCTGTGTTCCACGCCAGGATCTTGAGCGGAGAAGCCGCCACGACCGGCTATTTCTTTGGGGTCGTCGTTGACGCGGACACACTCCGGAAGTCTCTGACGGAAGCGGACGGTGCGGAACCCACAGAGCGATCTTCGTCGGGCCGCGCAAATTCGGACACGCTGACGGGAGGAGTTGTACACGGCGTCAACAACCTTCTGGTGACAATCATCGGTCAAGCCAGGCTCGTCGCGACTCAAGCGGGAGCGCATTCCCAGGCCCAGGCGATCGAACGAGCCGCGCTTCGGGCGGCCGAGCTTACGAACCAGCTCGTCGATTATGCCGAGAGACCCAGTTCCGCCTTTCGCGAGCTTGATCTGAGCGAACTCATTAGGGACATGCAGCACCTTCTCGAGGGCGCTGTACCCAACGCCGCGCAGCTAGATCTCAAGCTGGTGGAAAGAGTCTCCGGAGTCCGCGCAAACTCGAGTCAGCTTCGTCAGGTCGTCATGCATCTCGTAACGAATGCAGCCGATGCGCTCGCTGGCCGGCCAGGATCTATCAGGGTGGGAACGGGTCACGAGGAGGCGGGCACGGGCGAAGACGGCACCGTTCGACCAATGCTCTACTTGGAGGTGAGCGACACGGGGCCGGGGATTGACGAAGCGACGAGGGCCCAGATCTTCGACCCGTTCTTCTCGACCAAGCAGCCGCCTGGGAGAGGGCTCGGCTTGGCGGTTGTAGCTGGCATCGTGCGGAACCACGATGGAACGATAGACGTGGACAGCTCTGCGTCCGGGACGACGGTGCGGATCTCACTGCCCATCAGTGAGCGCAGCGCAGATGTTCGGGCGGATCGCTTGCTGACAGCTGCCGTCCGTGAGCCGTCAGCGGGAACCGTGCTCGTCGTGGATGACGATGAGGGCGTTCGTGTCGTCACCCGGATGATGATGGAGAAGGGTGGATTCCGCGTGCTGACAGCAAGAGACGGAGAGGAGGCCGTTGAGGTTTTCCAGGAGCACGAGCATGCCATTACCGTCGTGCTTCTCGATTTGAAGATCCCGAAGGTCGACTCCCGCGACGTGTTCGACGTCGTTCAGCGAATCCGGCCCGACATCCCGGTCATTCTCTCGAGCGGCTATCCAGAGACGGAGGCACGCCGCCGTTTTGGGACGTCGAAGTTCGCCGCCTACGTGCAGAAGCCTTATACCCAGCGGTTGTTATTGAAACAGGTCCAGAGGGTGTTGGACGAGTAGTCCTCGTTATGGGGATGCGGCGCTAACAGTGTCAGCGCCGCTTGTGGCGACGGTACGAACGACATCGCTTTGTGAGACCACGCCGACCAGTTTGCCGTTATCCACGACGAAGAGGCGGTGAACTTCGAGGTAGAGCATCTGCTGCGCTGCATCCCTCACGTCCGCCGTGGAAGAAATCGTCTTTGGGTCTCGGGTCATGAGCTCCTTGGCCATAGTGTCGAACACCTCCTCACGCTCCTCCGCGCCGGCACTCTCAGCGAGCGCCTGGAGTACATCGCTCGTGGAAAGGACGCCTATTAGCTGTCCGTCCCGGTCGATCACCGGGAGTCCCATTACATGGGCGTCTACCAGTGTCGTGATGGCTTCTGCGATGGTGGCCTCGGGGCGGACCGTTTGCAGATTGCCTTGCATGATTTCGGCGACGTTCATGATCCACCCTTGAGTCGGCTGCCACGGCGGCAATGGGTCCTGCCGTTGGTCATCTCTCGTCCTTGCCTTGTTCCGATTCTGAAACATCCGGTGCGACCGGCACGACGAGTAGCGACGCCGGCAGGCTGTTGAGAAGTTGCTCGGTGGTACTGCCGAGCAGCAACCGATCTACCCATCCCTTGCCGTGAGACCCGACAACGAGCAGATCGGCTTTCCACGCAGTTGCCTCCGCGGAGAGGGTTTCAGCGATTCGACCGATGCGCAGCACCTTTTCGACATCTGGCAGACGCAGGCGCGGCCAGATGTCACGGTTCAACCGTTGTCGGGTGCGAGTCGCCATCTCTTCGGCATCGAAGGGGATCGGGACCTCCGTTCCGATTGGCAGCGGCTCCACTACGTGCACGGCACACAACTTTCCGTCGAATAACTCGGTGAAGTCCTGTGCGATCTCCAGCGTGGGTCCGGCGGCAAAGGACAGATCCACAGCGGCGAGGACTCGCTTGACCTCGATGGGGCCAGACCCCGTCACGAGCAGTGGCACATCGAACTTTCGGAGAACGTGGTGTGCGGTGCTTCCGCCGAGCCATCTGGCAAGGGTTGCATGATGCTTGCCGCCGAGGACGATCAGACCGGCGCCCACCTCGTGGGCGAACGTCTCGAGCACCTTCTGAGGTCTTCCCGTTCGGGTCACGTGACAGGAGGTGAGGTCCGCAGACACGCTGTCCGCTAGTGCTGCGTGGACAGTCTGCGTGGTCAGGTCCTCCAGCTCTCGGCAAAGGACGGCGATGTCGAGGGGAACCTCCGCGGCAGCAGCAGCAGCCCACGGGTCCGGCACGGCTGTGACCAGATGGCACGACGTGCCCGCTGCTTCGGCGACCTTGAGGCCGAGCATGGCCGCCTTGGCTGCTTCCTGAGAGTCGTCGACGCCGACAACAACGGGTTTCCAAGACATGGCAGATCGTGTCCCCCGTGGCTTATCCCGCCCAGAGCCTCCAAGCCTTCGCGGGCCCCAGCGATCCCCCGGATTGGGAAATGGATGTCTTTTGGACCGGACTTGAAGGTCTGGTCTGCTCCGGCCGTTGCAGGTGTTTGGCCGGCCACTTCCCAATGGGAGTATGCCGACGGGAATATGAGGGCTAGCTGAACTCCACCTTAAGGAAGTCTAAAAGTCGAGTGGGGGGGATAGGCGGTTACGGGCAGAATCGGGTTAGCGGTCCCCTACGACGCTTAATCGCTCTCAGGGGACGCGGGGGGATCCCCGGTATCCGCCTCACGGCCCGGCAGCTCCTCCGAAATGCGGACCGGATTCGGCTCCTGCCAATCGCCCCGGAGAGCGGGCAGGCCCAGCGATTGCTCGAAAGATGACATGGGAGGTTTGGTGACCGTTCCCTCCGGCG
>JBDHDY010000338.1:0-4207 GCA_039591275.1 Gemmatimonadota bacterium
ATGCTTGCCTACCTGGCCTCGGAGGACCCGGAACTGATGCCGCGGGACCGGCGCGTGTTGCCTGTCGACTCCGGGACGGGCCGGCCGGGCCGGTGGCCCGACTGCCACCCAGCCAGGCGGAGCTGGAGCCGCTGAGCGACGCGAGGAGCGCGGCGCCAAATAACTTCAGGTTGTATGCTGTAACAGGTTGTCTGGCATTGGGATACGAGCGTGGATCTCGGATTCCGTGGAGCCTTCGTTCGACTACTTTGGCGTTTGGCGAGCTGCCTGGCAAATCACGTCTCCAGCCTATCTCCCTCGCACTAGTTCTACCACCATATCGCCCATATCCGACGTCGTGATTCCGCTGCGCGCGTCGGCGGACGGCACTTTGCCGCTCGCCAGTAGGTCTGCCACCGCGGCCTCCACGCCCTTGGCTGCGCCCGGTTCTCCCAGGAAATCGAGCATCATCGAAACAGCCGAGATCGCCCCCAAGGGGCAGGCTTTGTTCTGCCCGGCGTATTTCGGTGCCGAGCCGTGGATCGGCTCGAACATGGACGTCTTGCCGGGGTGAATATTGCCTGAGGCGGCGATTCCCATCCCGCCCTGAAGCATGGCGCCCAAGTCGGTGATGATGTCGCCGAACAGGTTGGTGGTGACGATCACGTCGAACCATTCGGGGTTTTTGATCATCCACATGCAGCAAGCATCAACGTAGGCGTGGTCGGTCTCCACATCGGGGAAATCCTGGGCGACTTGCTCGAATGCCCTTGCCCAGAGATCGTGGGGCCGGATGGCGTTGGCCTTGTCCACGAGTGTGACCTTCCCTTTGGGCTCTCCTCCACGCTCCTGACTCCGTTTCCTGGCCAACTCGAACGCGTAGCGGCAAGCCCGTTCGCACCCCTTCCAGGTATACACGCCGTTGACCAACGCCACTTCGTCGGGAGTTCCTTTCTTCAGGTGCCCGCCGATCTGGGAATACATGCCCTCTGTGTTCTCCCGTACGACCACAAAGTCGATATCTGCCGGGCCCTTGTCCTTCAACGGGCAGAGATGTGCCGAGTAGAGCTTGATGGGGCGAAGGTTGACATAGAGGTCGAGGCCGAACCGTAGGCCGAGAATGACGGACCGCTCGACTAGCCCTGGCTCCACGTCCGGGTGGCCGATGGCTCCCAGCAGCACGGCATCGAGAGTGCGCCACTCATCGATTACGGAGTCCGGAACGAGTTCCTTTGTCTTCAGGTAGTGCTCGCTGTCGTAGGGGTATTCGACGAGCTTGTACTGAAAGCCCTCCCGATCCGCCGCCGCCTCGAGCACCTTGAGCCCTTCACGGGTCACCTCGGGTCCGATGCCGTCTCCTGGAATGACGCCGATATCATATGAAGCCATTTCGCCTCCCTGAATTTCTCTGGTTTCCCCTTTGCCCTCTTCAACCGCTGGACGGGAGCCGGGCGCGAGAATTGTAATCGGGACGCACCGTGTAGCGACAGGCCTGGCTTCTCGAATCCGAAGATCAACCCCGCGGCCGCCGATCGCCGTTCTGGACTGAGCTCGTCCGGGTGTGCTACAATGTCGCTTTGCCGCGGTCCGGAGCGGGCAGCTGGCTTGTCCTCAAACGGTGTTTCAGGAGGCAATCATGTTCAACCGCTTTGTCATACCCGCCACACTGGCGGTGCTGGTGACGGCGGGCTGCGGGGTAGAGAGCGGCGTCACGGCCTTCGTCGGTGGTCGGATCATCGACGGGACCGGCAATTCCCCGATCGATGAAGGCGTATTGGTCGTCCGCGACGGTCGGGTCACGGCGGTCGGACCCCGGAGCTCAGTCAACATCCCTAGCGGTGCTGGACAGATCGACGTTTCCGGCAAAATCATCATGCCTGGGTTGATCAATGCCCACGGTCACGTGGGTGGCACTCTGGGTCTCGAGGCTGACCACTACACGCAGGAGAATCTGCTGCGTCAACTCCAGTTGTACGCCCGGTATGGTGTCACTACGGTAAACAGCCTGGGCGGGGACAATGAAGAGGCTATTGTTCTACGGGATGCGCAGAACACCTCGTCGCTCGACCGTGCGAGGCTGTTTGCCGCTGGTGGTGTGGTAGTCGGCGATACGCCGGAGGAAGCGCGCGGTATGGTAGACCAGAATGCCGCGATGGGCGTGGACTTCATCAAGATTCGTGTGGACGACAACCTCGGCTCCACCTCCAAGATGGCTCCTCAAGTGTACCAGGCGGTCATCGAAAGCGCACATGAGAAGGAGCTGCGGGTGGCTTCGCATCTATTCTATCTCGATGATGCGAAGTTGCTCCTCCGGGCGGGTACAGATTTCGTTGCGCACAGTGTGAGAGATCGGGATGTGGACGACGAGTTGATCGACCTCCTGGTAGAACGGGACGTCTGCTACTCCCCTACCCTGACCCGGGAGGTCTCGACGTTCGTCTACGAAGACGTACCGGAGTTCTTTGGCGATCCGTTCTTTCTGAAGGAGGCAGATCCCCAGGTCCTCGAGCAACTCAAGGCTCCCGAGCGGCAACAGAGTGTGCGGAACAGCGAGAGCGCCCAGGCATACAAACGCGCCCTCGAGGTCGCGTCGCGAAACCTCAAAAGGCTGTCGGACGGCGGAGTGAGAATAGCGATGGGCACGGATACTGGGCCGCCTGCGCGCTTTCAGGGGTACTTCGAGCACATGGAACTGGCGTTGATGGCCGAAGCCGGCCTCTCTCCGATGCAGATAATTGAGTCGGCAACCGGTGATGCTGCTGCATGCCTCGGCCTCACGGACCTGGGTACACTCGAGGCCGGCAACTGGGCGGACTTTGTAGTCCTCGAAGAAGATCCCCTCGTCGACATCCGCAACACGCAGAGCATCGAGTCAGTGTGGATCGCTGGCAATCGTGTGCCGGACCGGAGCCGCTGATCGTCACTGATTAGGAGTTGCGGTGCTCTCGGGACGTGAATTGAGCCATAGACGAACGAAGCCACAGATCAACGCAGATAGAAATGATCGTTTGCTCACGAGTGCTGAGAATGCGGTCCCCAGTCATCCCTCTTATCAGCGTCGATCTGCGGCAATCTGTGGCTCAATTCGTAGGTGAAGGCAGGCGGCCCGGGACAGAGATGGGGTCCATGCTTCCATAGCAGGAACCCCGCGCCGGGCACTTGGAGTGGCTGCGGTTGCGTTCGCTCAGCGCCCTCTCACCAGTGCATTGAAGAGCAACTTGAACGTGGCGTGCGTCTGCACGCGATGTTGTGGTCGCAATCCCAGGAGCACGAGACGACCGTTGCCTGAGAAGTCGACCTGAACTACGGCAGCACGTCCGGCGAGATGTTCTCCTCCCCGCAGCCAGCCGGATGCCGCCAAATCAGTATTCGGATATCGCACGGGCACGCTCACAGTCTGGCTGTTGAAGCCTTCAGTGAGCGCAAAGAACGGGCTGCGGATGAAATAACCGTGAGATTCCATGGGCATACCCCACGCAAGCGGATGCGTGGGATCGGTCTCGATGTTCACGATTGAACCGGGGATGAGAAATTCTTCGGCTTCGAGTTCGTCGGCCAGGTTCCGAACGGGTACGGGCCAGTGCTCTATGAAGAGCCCAGTGGCGGCGCCTAGTGCTACCACAGTTCCACCTCCTTGCGCAAATTCCCACACCGCGTCCAATCCCTCATCGCCGATCCCTCCGCGGTACACAAGAGGTATGTTCTGGGCATTGCTCCCGTTCAGGATGCTGTTTCCATTCTCGTGAGTGAACAGGATGACGTCGAAGCGATTCCGCAGCGGTTCTCCCACCACCCGCGCTGGCGCGTGGTCAGCGACCGACGGCGGCCACTGGGCGCGATATTCAGCCTGGATCTCCTGGTCGTAGGCGCCTCCCGCCGCACGGATATCCTGAGGGTGAAGCGTGGTGTAGTCGAAGGCGTAGTGGTCCAGCAACCAGCGGGTCCACCCCTCATCCATGTTGGAGCCCCATGGTTGATACACGGCGAGCCGCGGCTTCTGGATAGCGACCATGGGGACAGACGGTGGCCCAGCGGCGTGAATGGCAAGGCCGAACTCATCAGCCATTTCCTGCATTCGCTGCCGTCCACCTGATACTCGGTCGATCACCCAAGTCCCGGCCGGGAACCGTTTACGCTCACGCCCGCCGATGAACGAGGCCGTGGTCCTGCGGATTCGTACTCCACTGGCCCACAGTTTGTTGGCCACGGCGAATGCGTCGTTGTATGT
>JBDHDY010000339.1:0-4198 GCA_039591275.1 Gemmatimonadota bacterium
ACGCCGGAACTGGAATACCTCCGTGGACGACCTCGCGTTCACTTTGCCCGTGGCAAGCACGCATGGGGTGTTCTTGAAGGAATAGACCACTACGATTTTCTTGGATCCATCAAGCTGCCCAGCGAGGACCCTGCATGATCGATCAGCTCCCGTCCGTGTTGTCGGAGCACCGCGAGTCCATCTATCTCCTATTCCGCCGCTATGCCGATCTCGACAAGCGGGTCCTCGTCGGGCCCGATCTGGCGTACGAGTACGAGCAGTTTTGCCTCACAGAGGCGGGCCAGACGCTCGCCGACACTCGGCTCACGCAGATCATCCGTTCGACGCAAGAAGCGGTCTTGGTGCCTCCACTGATTTATCTAGCGGTTCGTCTGAGCGTAGCGAAGTGGCGCTGGGTTCAGATCCACGTCGAGCAGATGGTCTGTCGCGAGGTAACCGTGTCGGAGTATCTGACGTTCAAGGAGCGGTTGGTGGAGAGGTCACGAGGGGAGCGCTGGGTGCTGGAGCTGGATCTGAGTCCGTTCGAGCGCGGGTTTCCCAAGCTGAGTGAGACGCGATCCATCGGCCGGGGAGTGGAGTACCTCAACCGCTTTTTGTCGGGGCGACTGTTCGACAGTGGTGGGGAGGGGCATCGCCGTCTGTTCGAATTCTTGAAGCTGCACCAGGTGCAGGGCCGCCAATTGATGTTGAACGGAGTCATTCGGGAGGTGGCCGACCTGCGAGAGGCGCTGCGCCTCGCCCTCGATCACATGCAGACGGCGCCACCGGATGCTGTTTGGGAAGACCAGAGTGCGGAATTGCGGAAACTCGGCTTTGAAGTGGGATGGGGCAGAACGGTCCCCCAAATACGCGAGATGATGGAGCTGCTTTCTGACATCTTGGAAGCTCCTGCACCGAGGAACCTAGAACAGTTCCTCAGCCGCATTCCCATGATCTTCACGATCGCCATCGTGTCGCCCCATGGGTTTTTCGGCCAATCCGAGGTGCTCGGCAAGCCGGACACGGGCGGCCAGGTCGTGTACATCCTCGACCAGGTGCGAGCGCTCGAGCGCGAGATGCGCAACTCGATCCACGATCAGGGGCTCGACTTCGAGCCCCAGATCCTAGTGCTCACACGCCTCATCCCTGAATCGCAAGGCACAACCAGTGACCAACGCCTCGAGCACATCCTCGGGACGGAGCACGCCCGCATCTTACGCGTACCGTTCCGCGACGTGCGCGGTAGAGTCGTTCCCCAGTGGATTCGGCGCTTCGAGATCTGGGAATACCTGGAGCGGTATGCCGTGGAGTCCGAACGGGAAGTTGTTGCTGAGCTCGGCGGCAAGCCGGATTTTCTCATCGGTAACTACTCCGACGGCAATCTCGTCGCCAGCATTCTGGCTCACCGTCTGGGAGTAACTCAATGCAACATCGCGCATGCCCTCGAGAAGACGAAGTACCCCCATTCGGATCTGCACTGGAAGCAACACGAAGACGAGTACCATTTCTCCTGCCAGTACACCGCCGATCTGATTGCCATGAATACGGCGGACTTCATCATCACAAGCACCTACCAGGAGATCGCGGGCACGAAAGAGAGTGTCGGGCAGTACGAGAGTTACTCCTCGTTCACGATGCCGGGTCTGTATCGCGTGGTGTCGGGGATCGACTGCTTCGATCCCAAGTTCAACATCGTCTCACCTGGTACTGATGAGGCTGCTTTCTTCCCGTACTACGAAATAGCGCGACGCCCTCCCGATCTTCGCACGGGGGTTCTGGATCTGATGCTCGGCAACCCCGGCGACAATGCACGAGGGCAATTCCGCGATCCCAACAAGCCCATCCTCTTCGCTATGTCCCGGTTGGACCGCGTGAAGAACATGGCCGGCTTGCTCGAGTGGTATGCCCGAAGTGCAGAATTACGGGCTGTCGCCAACCTGTTTTTGGTGGGGGGTCAGGTGGACCCCGAGCGCGCGACCGGAGCCGAACAACTGCGCGAAATTCACTTGATGCATGGCATCTTCGATGAATTCCATCTTGATGAAGAGGTGCGCTGGGTACTTCGCCAGACCGACAAGACGCGCGTGGGTGAGCTATATAGGTGTGTGGCTGATTCGCGTGGCGCGTTTGTTCAGCCTGCGCTCTTCGAGGCCTTCGGCCTCACGGTCATTGAGGCCCTGAGATCGGGGTTACCGACGTTTGCAACATGCTATGGGGGGCCGCTGGAGATCGTCGAGGATGGAGTGTCGGGTTTTCATATCGATCCAAACCACGGCGAGAGCGTCACACGTCGCATCATCGAGTTCTTTGAAGCCCACGCTCAGGATCCAGAGTACTGGTGGCGAATCTCACAAGCGGGGGTGTTGCGAGTCCAGACTCGATATACTTGGCAGCTCTACGCCAAGAAGCTCCTCAGTCTGTCACGTATTTATGGATTTTGGAATTACATCACTAATATTGAGCGTCAAGAGACGAGAAGGTACCTCGAGATGTTCTATGGTCTGATGTACCGTCCGCTGGCACGTGGGACTCAGCAGCGGGCGCTGGAGAAGGAGAACACGGCGGAGTAATAATTGTGTTGTGGGGCCGCCGGACTAGCAGGAGTGCAGAGACGAAACTGTGACGATTGAAATCAGTAGCCGCCGAAGATTCGCGTAAATGGGCGGTTGCGAGGAGGAAAACGTGATCACAGACCTTATAAGTCGTCGAATACGGCGTGGCTGCCGTGTAAGGGCCCATTCGCTCAGCTTCCTGTGCTTGGTGGGAGCGCTTGCACTGCCACAGCACCTTTTCGCTCGACAAGGTCAGGGGCTGAGTGAAGTGGAGGATGCGTACACGCTGCCTCCGGAGATGCTTCGGGAGTTCTTCAGCCGCGACAAGAATTACGCGACACTCAACAACATGGGGCCGGACGGTAATCACTTCATCGTTCCGTTGGTGACGGAGCTTTCCACCTTGGAGCGCATGTCGCAAGTGACCTACCGGCTGGCGATGCTCGAGCTACGACCAAAGGTCGATCGCCTATGGCATCTGGATACCTTCGGTATCTATGGACTGCAAGTGTATTCGCTTGCTGATAGGACATTCCGCGACATCAGCTTGCCCGACGATGCGTTCGTGAGTGACATGACCTGGTCGCCGGAAGGAAGCCAAATCGCTTTCCTGCTGCACCTAGCGAACAGAACTGAGGTGTGGACAGCGGATGTAGCGACGGGGCGAACACGAAGACTGAGCGATGCACCTGTGATGGCCACGATTGCTACGCGCTCACAGGTGAGGGGGATGATCACGTCCCGGATGCTTCAGTGGACGCCCAACGGCACCGTGATCACGCTGCTCGTGCCGGGGGATCGGGGTGCGGAGCCGGCCCGCAATCCGATACCTGCGAGCCCTCTCATCCGCCGGACTCGGGATGACCCCACTCCCACCCGCACCTTGCCGTTTCTGCTCAAAGACGAACACGACAAGTCGCTGTTCGTCCACTACACGCGCAGCCAGATTGTGGAACTGACGCGTGGACGCAGACCGCGGCTCATCGGTGAGCCGGCTATGTACGAGTCGATATCGTTGAGTCCAGACGGTCAATATCTCATGGCCCAGCAAGTCGTAGAGCCGTTTTCCTTTATTACGAGCTACCAGGGGTTCGCGCGGCGCACAGAGGTGATGGATCTCGAAGGTAACGTGCTTGCGGTGCTCGATGAGCAAGAACTGAGGGAAAAGGCTAGGAGCGGGCGGGACGACGATCGCGATGACGCTGCGCCTCGGGAACTGACTTGGCGGCCGGACGGCGTCGGCGTGAGCTTCTTGCAGCGGGAGCCGAGTGAGAGTGACTCGGCGTCCGAGGAAGATGAATCGCGCGGCGACCGGATCATGGTGCTCGCGCCCCCGTTCGCTATGGATCAGGCTCAGGTTGTTGGCCGGAGCGAGGATCCTCTGGAGGACTTGCATTACTCACCAGACGGCGCATACGCCTTTGCCACGGTGTCGCACGATGACGAGGAGGCTCTTGCTGCCTTCGATCTGAGCAGCGCCGAACCAGAGCGTCATCTCATCGTAGACTTCTACGATCCGGAAGACGTCACGCAACTCCCCGGAGAACTGTTCACACGCCAGACCTCTAATGGGATTAGCTACGCCGTCGTATCGACGGACGGTGGGGCCGTGTATTTGCATGGTGATGGCTTGAAGGACGACTTCAAGCCGCAGCCGTTCATTGACC
>JBDHDY010000340.1:0-4180 GCA_039591275.1 Gemmatimonadota bacterium
CCACGCCCGTAACCCCAGCCGACTTGAGTTCCTCGATCTTCTCATCGGTGAGTAGCGTGCCGTTCGTCCCAACGACGACGGTGGCGCCGCGACTAGAGGCATACGACGCGATAGCTGCGAGGTCGTCGCGGAGCAGCGGCTCCCCACCCGAGAGGATGAACATCGGTGCTGGGTTCAGAGCGAGGATCTCGCCGGCGATGCGGAGGCACTCTTCGGTGGCAAGCTCACCGACAGCGGATTCGGAAGGACCAGCGGCTATGTAACAATGTGCACACTCCAAGTTGCACCGGCGCGTCAAGTTCCACGCAACCACGTGGGGAACGTGCTTGCCTTGCTCTGCCGAGTGGGCAGCCGCCTCTCCCATGAGCGCAAGTGGTGCCACTCCCACTATTCTGTGCCGCCTTCCTTCTTCTGTATCATCATCTCAATCGCAAGCCTGGCTTGCTCCGGTGTCACTGTCTTGAAATCCACGGGACACTCGGACATTTGCTCCTCGATGTCCCGGATCGGACAACGACTCACGCCAGCCGCCTTGGCCTCCTCGATGAAGCGCCGCATGTCTGGCGATAGCGCATCACCACCTTCAGCTTCCGCTCGGATCTGTTTTGCGCGAAGCTCGCGGAACATTCCCATCATCGTCTCCGCGTCAAACTCGTCGGCCTCGATCATGGCCTGTTTGTTCTCATCCATCACGTTCGTCGTGATCCGCCACATGCCATGGTCTCTGGCAAACCGCTCGACAGTATTGCGAGCGAGAGGTCGAGCAATGAGCGGCACCACTTGCAGGCGGTCAAAAGCCTCGACCGTCCACACCGCCGGATCGACCGTCGTGCGCTCCCGAGTTGTCACGTGTTTCGTCACCGGGCAGTTCACATCGACCGTCGCGCCCAAAGGCTCGGCATCATCGTCTGACCCCATCACCACCGTCTTGGACATCTGCTCTTCCGCCTTGACCTCTGCGCGTGCCACCTCCTCGGCCGTGCCAATGCCCATGATGAGCTGCATGTGGGTCGGTAACAGCTTCTGGATCGCCTCGTCGAGCCACTTGCTCGTGACCGTCTCACCCCCGCGCTCCACAACAAACTCCTCAACGGCACGTCGCGCTATTCCCTGGGCAAACGGCGGAACCCGCTGAATGCGAACTTCCGCATCGGGGGCCCATTGCAGCGATGCCTCTCCGTCTTCCTCGATCCACGGGATCTCCTCGGGACGCACGCCAACTGTTCCGGCAACGAGGAGATTACACGGCGCGAGGCGGGCCAGGTTCTCGGCCTGTGAGCCCATGTCTGTTCCGTCGATCCGATGCGCGCCATGCCGGGCAAAGATCAGCAGCGTTGGGCGGATCTCCTCGGCCCACTGCAGCACCACCTGAAAGGGCTTGCCGATCAAGATCTGTGTCTCGACGGAAACGTCTGGAAACTCCTGTGCCATCACCTCGGCCCGCTTGAGGTTCGCCTGACTCAGCTTCAGGAGCCCCTTGTCGATGATGTTGTTGTGCAGCTCCTCTTGCTCTTCGAACTTGAAGACCTTGGAGGCTCTTTCCGATAGTACATCTTTGATGTTGTGAAAGACTGCATGGTGATATTCCACGTCGAACGCGCTGCACACATACAGTTTGGCTCCGTACTCCTTCGCGAGCTCGAGCGCGACGCGCATCGCTCTATAGGAGTACGACGATCCGTCGACGCACACCATGTAGCGGCCACCGCGGAGTGAAGCGTCATCTTTGACGACGAGCATGTCCTTCTCGATCCCGCGGGCCGCACGGGCGACGACACCGCCGAGCTGCGAGTACTCCTGGCGACCGATGCCGTGTGCACCCATGACGACCAGGTCGTAATTCCGGCCTGACGTTCCCGCGAGGCGCTCGCTTTGATCTTCGTCTTCTCCGACGATGCGTCCGTCCGCTCCCAGTTGGACGTCGCCGCGGACGCGCTCTCCACCGTCGTAGGACGCAGCGATACTGGGGTCGAAGCCGATGAGGCTCGGGAGTTGCCCGGCACCTCCGTTCACTTCGCGCACGATCTCCTCGTAGTTGATCCCCTCCAGCAGTTGACGTCGAAGTGGAACACCAGCTTGCACACAACGATGTTCAACCTGGTCAAGGAACGAATCGGAGATGAGCTGAAGACCCTTCTCGATCAGTTTGTCGTGGACTTTGCGCTGCCGCTTGATCTCTTCCGGCGTCTGGAATTGCGCGGGTAGGCCCGTCTCGAGTTGGCGGAAGCGCACATCGTGCAGTCGGGCGGCGTAGACGTGGTTACCAGTGATGCGACCGCCGGTCGTCGAAGAGATCTCGATCGCACGGTCCACAGCCCAGTCAGAGTGCCGCGAGTTGTCAACGGGCACGAATACTTCCCGGTACATACGTCTCCCCTGGCCAGTGGTCGGTGGAGGCCCTTTTCAGTTCTGCTTAGCGGTCGGTTGCTGTATTTAGAAACGGCACCGGAGGCAGCTCACCCCCGTCCACCACCACCCGAGCCCATGGAGCAACGAAGAATTGGAGAGCCCTACCGACGGCGTGCCGGCGATATCCGCCGAAAGGGTCGCGCGAGTATGAAACCCGACAGGCAACATGTCAAGGGACCAAGTGGCGTCCCGATTCGTCGACGACCGAGAGCGCATCGACCGGGCAGACCTCACAAGCTCTGATCAACCGATCGCGGTCGACCGCATCCGGGGCCGCGAAGCAAGCGACGCCGCTCTCGTCCAAGACAAAGGCGGTTCCCGCTTCGGCCACGCAGTCCCCAAAACCCACACACAGATCTCGGTCGATTTGGATGGTCAGTTCACCCACAGCCTTGACATCGATGTTCGCCACTACATTCCCTCCAGGCCAAGATCTCTTCTCGCCTCATCCATCACCGCGGGCGTGATCTCGGCAATCCCTCGCTCCGCTGCCCACTCGACGTAGATCTTCTTCACCATCCCGCGCACGAAGTTCGGGACTCGCGCGAGTCTAGCTTCGCTATCATCACTCCACTGCGGCGTGATGCCGGCCCGGTGCGACGAGCCTGCCGGTGCATCGTGAAACGCGTCATCCTTACCGAGGATGTTGCCTCGAACGAATTCCATGGGCTGCTCGTCAAGCGTGCGACCGCCGATCTTCACTCCAAGGGCACCAACGAGCTGGGCTTCCATTGGGTTGGCAAGCATTGCCACGCGTCGTCCACATGCGGGGCAGGTAAAAGCCGCCCCGAAAGTCCCATCTCCGGGCTGCTGCCGCTCCTCGAATGTCATCTGTGTGTCGCATTCCACGCAAAGAAACTTCACGGGCTCACTCCAAGACACGCGTCGGCAAGGTTTCGAAAGCCGTCGTCACCGGGCGCCGCCAACTCTCCGGTCGTAAACGGCAGTCGTGCCAATAAAGGCACCCCGAATTCGCGGGCGAGTTGGCTACCGGCATCTCCAGGAAACAATGTTCGTTGATCGGCACACTCGGCGCAGTGGTAGCCACTCATGTTTTCAACGACTCCCAGCAGCCGAATACCTACCTCCAGCGCAGCCTGCATCGTCCTCGCCACCGATCGGTGAGATTCCGCACTAGGAATCGTCACGACAATTGCACTCAACGGATCCTGGTTCGACTCTTCGGCGTCGGGCCACAGCGCTGCCAGGTCGTCGAGGCCGTCCGCACCCGGTGGCAGGTCCACCAGAAGCAGATCCAGTGTTCCCCAGACGACATCGCTCAAGAACTCCCTCAGCGTACCGGCCTCTAACGCGCCCCGCCACACGAAGTGCTCTCGTGCCGGCTCTCTCCAGCGAAGCGGTTGTCCTGCTTCGAGCAACAGATCGGTGGATACCACCCGCACGCCTCCACAACCCACAGCGGGCTCAACACCATTTTCGGTAATGCGGAGGGGACCAGGTGCGTCAAGCAGGCGGGCAACAGTGGGGCTGGTGAGATCCGCATCGAGCACTCCAACCGATTGGTTAACCTGCTTAACCAAATGTTTCGCAAGCATGGCCGTGATGTGACTCTTCCCAACACCTCCCTTGCCGCTCATTACCGTTACCACGCGGCGGACGGACCGAAGCCGTTCGATCACGCGCTGCCGCTGGGCCGCAACCTGGGCGCCGAGGCGGGATCGATCCCCACCTTCCAACTCGTAGTACGTCCGAAAGCTCATAGATCCCAACCCGCACGTGCCAGCATCCAAAGATTGATCACAACCACCAC
>JBDHDY010000341.1:0-7873 GCA_039591275.1 Gemmatimonadota bacterium
AGAAGTGAGAGGGAAAAGGGAGAGGCCAGCACCCACTGCACCATTACTTGATTCCGAAGGGTGCAGGCAATAACTTGGACTTGAAGCTTGTCATCTTCTGCGGCAGTCTCGCCGCACCACGGGGAGCCGCGTCGAGTCTCACGCGGCTCTTCTCGTTTCTCCCAACGCCGGACGGTTCACCTCCGCTCCACATCCCCTCCACGGTGTAGGGTCGAGGGTATAGAGTGTAAAGAGTCATTCAGAGCCCGGCAGATGGGAGAGGGGAACCTCAACAGGAACCGCGTTTATCAGCGGTTCTTATGCGGAGGGCGGCGGGGCCTTCTCACTTCTCACTTCTCCCTTCTCCCTCTATAACCGCCTCCCCCCACGAACGTGGAACCCCAAGCTGCGCGCCTGTCGGCCACATGTCCCACTCCCGTGATGTGTCGGTTACGTCGAAAGCGATCCCTACGACCGTGTTGCTCCCGGCCGTCAATCCGATCGTCTCGAGCGGTATACTCAACTCGAACATCTCAACCGGAGGGTGTGGGTTATTGGCCTGCCACGCCGAGGTCTCCCGCACACAGGTGTCGTAGGCGTTGTAGCGGCCAGCACTCCAGCAATCACTCCCTGACGCGTGAAACCACCAGTGATTCTGTTCCCAGAAGAGTCCCTTGGTGTTGTCAACATCGATCAACACTTCGGGCACGCGAGTTATCCGGCGGCTGAATCCCGTAAAAGCGAACAGTAGATTTGCGCCGTCATGTTTGAAATGGACTGTAACGGGCAAGCTCCCGTGAATTATGACCGAATCGGCATCCGTCCATTCGCCCTCCGAGTTTATTCCATCGACCGCTACACTTGTACCTGAGCGAATCACGACGCGGGGAACCTGCTGAACACTCGTAACGTCACCACTTTCGACAGCAGCTTCATCGTGCAGGCCAACTTCGCTTCCAGTCGTCACTGACACGAAAAGCACCATTGTAGCAGCCGACATACCCTTCTTCACTTTGTCACCCCTTCAATTACGATGAAATCTCCGCACTCCAATGAAACCGTGTTCACCACGTTTGTGCGCGGCTCCTGTGGGGGAGGTGGCGGGGCCTTCTCACTTCCCCCTTCTCCCTTCTCCCTATTTCATCTGCGTGCATCTGTGGCTCAAAATGCGGAAGTGGGACGCCTACCTTTCCGCCAACCGATACGCCGTCACCCTGTTCCCCAGAAACGTCGGGATGAGCAACAGGTTCTGCTCGCGGATGTACTCGAAATCGGCGCTGTTCAACCTCTCGCCCATGGTATCCAAAACCTCGACCACCTCACCGGAGGGAGAAATCACATACGTTTGGCCTTCCCAGTGAGACACAATGTAGTTCCCCTTGTTGTCCACCCTGATGCCGTCGATGACCCCCGCTCCCAGACTGGTAATGTTTCTCACCGTCTTGTCGGTGAGGTCGACAGCCTTGAAGATGCCATCTCCGGTATTGCCAACCAGCAGCTCGTTCTCGTGAATGAACAACCCATTCGACCTGTAAATCTCGGGGCCATCGAGCCACACCTGGAACACACCATCCTTGAACCGGTAGATCCGGCTGTCGATGTGGGACGACGGTGACGTGTCAGAGATATAGATGTTGCCTTCACCGTCGATGGCGAGGTCGTTGACGAAGTCGGATCCGGGCACCTCATAGCGCTCCAGTATCTCGCCTCTTGCTATGTCGATCTCCGTCAGGAAGCCCCGCTCGAGCGTGTACAGTTTGTCCCGGTAGATCGCAATTCCGGCCGGGGCGTTGAGCCCTGTGATCCACTTCAGCTCCTCGACTTCTCCGTCCAGGCTCAGCTTGGAGATGTAGCCGGTGAAGTCCTCGGTCGCTCCGTACATAGCATCAAAGTTCGTGACGTAGAGAACCTCGCGGTCAGGATCGTACAGCACAGATTCTGGGGTGAGAAAAACGCTATCTGTTGCCCAAACCTGCGTAGCTCGGCCGTGTTCCTTGAGAGGCGGAACAACCTCACCGTCAAGCTTTCCCATGATGCCCCAACCGCCAAAGGTCTCGGTCACCATCATGAAGATCTCGTTGAGGCCCTTCTCCAATGTCAGGTTCACGGCATCATGGAAACCGACGATGCCCAAGAAAGAGGGATCGCGATACTGATAGGAGCTGTTACCGGCAAACACTTTGTGGCCGTTTAGGAACAGATCAACCTCGTCGCTGTAGCCGAAGGAGAACATCACATTCTGCCGGCGGTCTGAGCGAATTTTGGTTCTGGCGAGAACGAGGTCAGGGCCGCCGGGAGTTCGCTGTGCATACCTGGCGATGTCTACCAGACCGGATGCCTCGGGCGTCACCTTTTGCCAATTCGCCCCAAAGATCGTATAGAAACGCGGGTACCGATTTCTGTTTGCCTGCTCCGCCTTGAACGGACGGGAGATCTCCCAGTCCGTAATCGTGCCGGCAGGCGTTGCGACCGCCGCCGGAGCTTCGAATGAAAGATCGTCATCCACCGTATACTTGAAGTCCGAGAAACAGGCCGTCCCGTCGTTCGGACCCAACACCCCGATCGTTCCCCTACTGACGCCGTGTTTGAGGGCTCCATTCATATACACCCGTGCCTGGGTCCCCTGCACCTCCATCTTCACATGCACCCATTCGTTGTCAGCCATGTCCACCGCCGCGGTATACCCCGGCCCGTTATAGAGCTGCCAGCCGGCCACCTGCTTGAACACCGGCGTATACTGCAGCGCGTCGGGATAAAGGCCTGCTCGGTGTGGCCGGATGTAAAAGCGCTCGTAGTCCGCGTTTGACTGCATGCGAAAGATGATGCCGGGATAGGAACGCGATCCGTCGACCGCAACATCCACCTCGATGACACCGTTTTCAAACTCAACGTCCTTGAGAACGGCAGCGCCCGCCAGGCACTGCCTGCCGAGGTGGTCTTGGATCTCGGCATTGATCAACTGCCAACTGTCGGACTCGAAATCGATGACGGCACTCTGGGCTCGAGCTGCGGTCGCAAACAGGATAAGCACCACAACGGTGTACAGCATCCTGTGCCAGGCACACAATGCTCTGGATCTCATAGGTCGTTCTCGTATCGAGGAAATGACACCGGAGGAGGTGACGGCCACGGCTCCCTCGGGCGTATGATGGGCTAGTGGAATTCAGTTACGGTGCGGGGATACACCGGTGAGGAGATGAGGGTTCCTGCCTTTGTAAATCGTGGGAGACGATATCCGAGCAGTCTAGTCGGATTACACACACGGTGAGAGGGACGGCGCAGGTTTTTCGCCACAGATGAACGCGATCTCTTCTGTGTCCCACACCCAAGCCCCAAGCCCCACTGCCCAAGGCCCCATTTCACAGCCCCACAGCCCCAAGCCCCGGTTCGGTGGGCGCGGGGGGGGGGCACGCTACACCGTGATGCCATCCCAACTTCCGAGGGGCGCCGTCGATTGCACCAGATGCATCCCCGCCTCCTCGAAGCGCCGGAAGGCCTCATCGGCCTGCTCCGTGAAGTCCACCACTCCGGGCACCACAACGGGAGACGTGCAATCCTCCAACAAATACACCTTCCCAGCGAGCCGTGGATCGGCCGCTTCGATCTCTTTGAGCAGATCATGGATCGACCACGCCACGCAGTGACTCTTCGCCTGACCCGCTACGATCACCGCGTGGAACCGGAGCAGTCGCTCGATGAAACGCGAATTCTTCTCCGCAATCGGCTTGCCATCCGGCCCGTCGAGGACCTCCGGGCTCAGCACCGAGTAGTTCTCGGTCAACGGATTGTCACCCTTGATCTCGAAGCGAGTCGCAGCCTGCCGGACAACGCTGTGAAAGAACAACGCTTCCTCGACAGCCGACACTAGAGCATGTCCGATACTGCCGAGCATGGCGTGGTAGGGCCACACCATGAGAGGGTATCGGCCCTCGGCGAGCCGGCGGACGTAGTGCAGAGCATGTTGCTTCAACCACTCGAGATCACCGCCTGCGACCGAGTCGGCGACGGACGGATTCACCATCCAGGTACCCTTCTCGATGTCTTCCGGCATAATCATCGTCTGGGCACCCTTCGGGTGCTCGCCGGCCTGGTTGATCCAAAAAGCCGGATGGAAGATCTGCAGGCTCGTGTGCGTGTCCATCGTGGGATCAATCTCCGTTATGCAATCGAGATTCCGATAGATGAACTCACACAGTCTGACGTTGTCCTCGACCGCGCCGCTTCCGGATCGACCGCCCACGAACAGTTCGTGCCCGGGGATACAGAAGGTGTTCTGGCAGTCAACCACCATCAGCGAAACGCGCTTCTCATCTGTGGCAGCCGGTCGGATGCCGTGGCGGGCGGCCCAGGCTTCCGCTTCCTCCGCGCGGCGCTCGTAGTCGACCCGCCAGATCTCGCCGACCTTCAGGGGATCGAAGTGGGGCGGTATGGGGAGTGATGACACCGTCGTATCTCCTCCTTAACTCACAGCCTTGAGTGCCTCCTCCAGCCGCTCAATGACGTCGGTAAGCTGCACCCTCAGTTCCTCGAACCGTTCATACGACGCGTCGGTCGGCCGGAAGTCCGAACTCGCGACCACGTCCGCGAGATACGCTAGCTGGTGGTTCAGCTTGGACGGGTAGTTCCACACGTCCTCGCGGTACCTGATACGCGTCTGGATCAGTTCCCCCTCGAGCTCCGAGAGCGTCCTCGCGAGTTCGGATGCCCGGTCGTCGCCGGAGAGATTCTCTAGCTCCTCGCGAATCCTGCCGATGGCGCCGTACGCCTCCGATAGTGCGTCCCTTATAGTGATCAGCAGATCGAACTGCGCCTGCAGGTCCGCAATCGATGCCTCGACACGCGGGTCCTTCAACACCCTGAATGCTTGCGTTTGGCTCCGCCCGCTCACAGTGAGGCGCGCCTCGTAATCGCCGGGAACGGCCGTGGGGCCCCGGTTGGTGCCGCGGAACAGCTCGCCGATGATCTCGGCGTCGGGATATCTCAAATCCCACGTGAACCGGTTCATACCCTGTTCTTTGGGCAGCCGCCGCGCCTCGTCATCGCTCGCACTCGAGAACGACTGAATCACTTCGCCGTCCGCTTCGAGAATGTCCAAGGTGAGGTCACCCGAGGGAACGGCCGGCAGATAGTACGCGATCTGCGCCCCAATTGGCCCGTCCTCCGCCACACTCGCAAAGTCGATGGCCGCACCACCGTAGCCGTCGCGGAAAGTGTTGGAGTTGCCGCTGCCCCGGCGCCCTCCCTGCATGCGGTACGTATCCCGCGCCTTATAAAGGAATGCGGTTTCGGCCGCCGTCGCTTCATCCACCTGGTGAAGCGGTGTCAGATCGTCGAGAATCCAGAATGACCTTCCCTGAGTAGCCACCACGAGATCCTGCTGGTGCACCGCAAGATCCGTGACTGGCGTGACGGGTAGGTTGAGCTGGAAAGACTGCCAGTGGGCGCCGTCGTCGAAAGAGACGTACAAACCGAACTCGGTTCCTGCATATAGCAAACCTCGACGGTCCGGATCCTCCCGCACGACTCGGGTGAAGTGGCTCGCCGAGATGCCGTTACTTCCATCCGTCAGGAGGCTCCACGTGCTGCCGTAGTCGTTCGTGCGATAGATGTACGGCCGGAAGTCGTCGAGGCGGTAGCGTTGCACGGCGATGAACGCCCGTCCCGCGTCGTGCGCCGAGAGGTCGATCATGTTGACCGTGCTGCGCGGCTCGACGCCGGAAGGTGTGATATCGTCCCAACTCTGCCCCCCGTTCCGCGATATGTGCACGCGACCGTCATCCGTGCCCGCCCACAACAACCCTCGGGTGTGGGGCGACTCCTCTAATGCGAACACCGTCCCGAACACCTCGACACCCGTGTTGTCGCGGCTGATCGGTCCGCCCGAATAGTCCTGTGTCTCGGGATCGTTGTAAGTGAGGTCCGGGCTTATGACCTCCCACGTCTGCCCGCGGTTGGTCGAACGATGCACGTGCTGCGAGGTGGCGTACACCACGTCGGGATCATGAGGTGAGAGGCGCACCGGGAAGTTCCACTGGAAACGGTACCGCAGGTCCCGCGCCGCCTGCCCGCCGGCAAGCTGCGGGTAGATGATGATGTTGCGGGTTATCATGCGGTCCATATCGCGGTAGGTGAGGGTGCCGCCGTAGCTTCCCGCATAGGTGATGTTCGGGTTGCGCGGATCCACCGCGATGTGGCCGCTCTCTCCACCACCCACACTACTGTAATGTTGCACCATGATGCCGCCGGTGTTCGTGCGGCTCGGGACCGACAGAGTCGAGTTGTCCTGTTGGCCGCCGTACAGGCGGTACGGAAACTGGTTGTCCACCGTCACCCGGTAGAACTCCGCCGTGGGCTGGTTCATGATCGACGACCAGCTCCGGGCCCAATCGAACGAGACGTTGGCTCCACCGTCGTTCGCCTCGATCATGATGTCGGTGTCGTCGGGGTTGATCCAGAGGCCGTGGGTGTCACCGTGCGGGACCCGAATCAACTCAAACGTCTCACCCCCGTCCGTAGAACGCCAAAAGTCTTCGCTCGAGATGTAGACCACGTTCTCGTCCTGGGGGTCGGCGTGAATGTAGGTGTAGTACCACGGCCGAGCACGCAAGCCGGCGTCGTCGTTCAACATCGTCCGTGCGATAAACACCACCATCTTCGGCCTCGATCAGGGCCCACACGCGGTTCGGGTTCGCGCCCGAGACGCTTACACCGATCTTGCCCATGACGCCCTCGGGCAGTCCGCCCCCGGAGAGCCTGGACCACGTGTCACCGCCGTCGCTGGTCTTGTAGATCCCCGACTCCTCTCCGCCGGAAACGAGGCTCCAGGGTGAGCGTTGCGCGGTCCACATCGCTGCATAGATCACTTCGGGATTCGTCCAAGACATGGAGATGTCGATGGCACCCGTGCGTTCGCTGATGTACAGCACCTTCGCCCAGGTGTCGCCGCCGTCACTGGAACGGAACACACCTCGCTCATCATTTGGGCCGAAGGCGTGACCCAGGGCAGCCACGTACGCGAGGTTGGGATCCCGGGGGTGGACTCTGACTTTGCCGATCTGCCCAGCCTCCCCGAGGCCGATGTGGCGCCACGTCTCACCGGCGTCGGTCGACTTGTACATACCGATTCCAGGCGAGACGTTACCGCGGATCGCCGCCGAGCCTGTGCCAACGTAGATGACGTTGGGGTCAGAATCCGCCACCGCCACGGCGCCGATGGAGCCTACCTCGAAGAACCCGTCGGACACGTTGTTCCAACGGATGCCTCCGTCCTCCGTTTTCCACACCCCGCCACCGGTCGAGCCAAAGTAGAAGGTGCGCGGTTCAGTGCGCACTCCCGCTACCGCCGTCACCCGGCCGCCCCGGAACGGGCCGATCATGCGGTAGCTCAAATCCTGGAAGAGGGAGGGGTCGACGGCAACGTTGTCGTCCTGTGACTGTGCCTCTATATGAGTGGCTGCGCCCGCGCCGAGTACGGTGAGTGCGAAGAGGACGGCGAAGGGCCGGTAGGGCACGTAGTGCTGATCCAGCATCGGGGGCCTCCAACAATGAGGGGTTGGCCTTTAACTCATGTATCCGGAGGACCCGGTCGCGTCAAGCGCTCACCGCCCACTTGAGCGACACATCTGCAGCTAGAGCGTCGTTCATCTATGAGATTGAAGAACATCTGTCTGGATTGTCGTGTGTACCGGGATGGCCTCCACCTATTCCAAATATGTAAGGTGTTGACAAGCAAGATCTTGCGTTAACGACCAAACGCTAGCCGGCAGCCGACCTTTTGTGGAGTTAAGGCCGAGAAGAGGCGCGAGGCCGAAGCAGCAGATTTGGCGCCGGAGGCCAAAGGCGCGCCTTCCACACTGCGAAGGGGAGCCTCTAGCAGTCCACAACGCCGGCGTGT
>JBDHDY010000342.1:0-4750 GCA_039591275.1 Gemmatimonadota bacterium
CTTTCCCTCGTCATGGAATGAGATCTGCCGCCGTGTAGACCCACCGACCATCTGTCATCGTGCGCCACACCGTCACATTCTTGATGTCGTCAGGGGGAATCTCGAAGAGGTTATGTGACATCACGGCGATATCGGCCACGTAACCGGGTTTGATCTTCCCCTTCCAGTCTTCCTCGAACGCTGCGTATGCTGCGGCGACCGTGTGCGCCTCGAGGGCCTCTTGCACGGTCAGGCGCTGTGCCGGATACCATCCTTGCGAGGGCTCACCGTCCAGGGTCTTACGAGTGACTGCGGCATAAATCAACTGCGCGGGGTTGGCAGGATACCAGGCTGCATTTGTTCCGGGCCAATCAGAGCCGAACACGAGTAGCGCGCCGCCTTCCTTCAACGAGCGAAACGGGTACGCGCCCCGTGAACGATCACCGATGCGGTCCTCCATCCATCGCATATCGTCGATGGCGTGGAACGGATTGATCTCCGCAATGATGTCGAGCTCACCAAACCGGGCGAAATCATCGTCCTCCACGACCTGAGCGTGGATCATTCGCAGGCGTCGGTCCCTCGGGCCGTTCTTCTCGATTACCGTCTCGAACATGTCGAGTAGGGTGTCGACCGCGAGGTCACCGATCGCGTGCACGTGGGCGGTAAGGCCGACGGAATCAGCGGCGGCGAGGTGTCGCTCCATCGTACCCGGGGGTGACAGCAGCCGGCGCCACATGCCGCGAGTGTCCGGCATGTGGCGGTAGGGTTCCCGAAACATGGCTGACGAATTGCCCATTATCCCATCGATGTGACCCTTGAGCCCGCAAATGTTGACCCATTTGCTCCCGAAACCATTCTCGATCCCCACCTCCGCCAACTGCTCCCAAGTGTCGACTTGCGGACGTGCACAGACCCGGGCCGGAAGGGAATCGCGTTCTTCGAGATACCGGTACAGCCGCAGTTGCTCCGCGCTCGTGTTGTCGTGAAACGACGTTACCCCGTGTCGGACCAGATCGTGAAAGGCCAGGCGTGCCTCAGCCAGACGCTGTTCAAAGGAAGGTGGAGGCATTGCCTGACGCACGCGCGCTGCCTCCTCCGGAGTGAGCAATCCGTCGTGACCTGCTGCATCAATCCCCGCCGCGGTGAGCGCTCCCGCGTTGGCCAAGAACTGCGAACGGTCCCATTTGTTCAACAGCGCAGGTCGGGAGCCCACGAGCGATTCGAGGAGCGCTCGACTGGGTACCCACGTGGTCTCGAGATCGTACGCTCCCCAGTCGCCCCCTACCATCCACGAACCCGACGGCAACCGGTTGTGAGCCTCGGTCACACGTCGGCGGAATGAATCGTCGCTGGCCACATCCAAGAGGTTGACGCCCAGCAGGAGTCTTCCGGCGCTCGCGAAGTGGGTGTGCCCATCAATGAAGCCGGGGACGAGGAAACCACCACCCATGTCCTCCCGCGTCGCGCCCTCACCGGCAGCGCTTAGCACCTCCGGCTCGGCCCCAACGGCAATAATGCGGTTCCCTCGAAGGGCGACCGCATCGGCCCATGGGCGGTCGCCATCGCCGGTCCAGATGCGAGCATTGACCAAGACTCGGGGTGTCTCTTCGAGTTGCTGGCCAGCAAGTGGCACCGCCCCGAATGACACTGCCAACAGCCCGACGAAATGCTGGACTCGCCAGCGCGCGAGTTTCATGTGACAACCATCCTGTGAGGGAAATGCACCGACAACACTCCGCCAACCTCCCTGAGAGAAGGAGTGACGAGCACGTTTCGGAATATAGATGCGATGCTGGAGGCTGCCAGCGACCACATTTGCAGGGGTAAGCGGCCTGCTGGTTTCGGATCCCTACGGCCCCTCTTCCTTTAGCTTGCCGACGAAGCGCTGCAATCGATCGAGCGCCTGTTTGATCTCTGCCTCCGAGGCGGCAAACGACATCCGCACCCAGCGCTTGTCACCAAACGCTTCTCCCGGGACGAGGGCGACACCCTCATCGGCCAGGAAGCGCTGACAGAACGCCACCGCTCCGTCGATCGACCCCCCGAAGAAAGCATCGACCCGGAAGAAGAAATAGAACGCTCCCATGGGGTCGACGAATTCCAGGCCGGGAAGGGATTCGCGGAAATAAGAAACGACGATATCGCGCCGATGGCGAAACTGATCCACCATCTCCGCAACGTCCGTCTCGATCCGCTCTTCACCCAGGGCGGTCGCGGCTGCGTACTGGGCCGGATGGGAGGCTCCGCTCGTCACGTGGCTCTGGAGCGCAGCCATCGCCTTTGCAACCGGCTGCGGTGCGAGCGCGAGGCCGATTCGCCAACCGGTCATCGCATAGGCTTTGCTGACGCCGTAGATCACTATCGTTCGCTCCAGCAACTCGTCCGGCAGGTCCAGCACCGATGGCGCCGGCCCCGGCGCGTAATGGATTCTACGATAGATCTCGTCCGCGATGAGCCAGATCTCGCGTTCCCGGGCCCATTCGGCAATGGACTTCAGCTCAGAACGGGTATACACCGCACCCGTCGGGTTGCTCGGCGAACTGAAGATGATCCCCGCAGTATTCGCATCGGACGCGGCCTCTAAGTCTTGCACCCCTACCTTCAGGCTCCATTCGGGATCCCCCGGCACCAAAACTGGTTCGGCCCGGGCCAGATGAACCATCTGCGGATACGACACCCATGCAGGCGCGGGAAGCAGCACACGATCACCTGGACCGAAGATCGCGAAGCACGCATTGAAGATCGATTGTTTCGCACCGGTAGACACGATGATGTGATCCGCGTTGACGGGCCGACCACCCGAAAGCAAAGACAGATGCCGGGCCGCTGCCGTCCGCAGTTCCAAAATCCCCGGATTGGGAGGGTACCCGGTCTTTCCGTCATGGATCGCCTTGACCCCGGCGTCCGCCACGACCCGTGGGGTACGAAAGTCTGGCTCTCCGGCGGAGAGGTCAATGACGTCCTCACCCGCTGCGCGACGCCGCTGCGCCTCCTGTGTGACCGCCAACGTGGCTGACGGCGTGAGGTTTCGCAGGTTTCTAGACCTGGTGAAGGTCAACTCCTTTGTCGATTCAGTCATTCCTCTTCATCCCGGCCGGCGTCGCCCCGGCCTCATATGGCTCTACGGAGTGAGCCCCGCATCATAAGTCGTCACGAACTGAAGGAACTTCGAGATCTCGACCATGTCCTGGCCCACGAATCGGATGCTGTGCGCGTCGGGCCGATCCACGATTGATAGGTACGCCAGCACTTCCGAAGGCCGATAGTTCTTGAACTGTACTTCCAAGGTGACGGGCGTGGGCAACACAAGTGGTTCGAATGAGTCGATCCGCGCGATCGCAGCCTTCACCTTCTCCGAGATGAGCTGGTAGGCGGCGTTCGGCGTCATGGTACGGGCGGAGTGGAACCCATAATTCCACTTGACGACCGCACCCTCCAAGTTACCGATCAAGTCCCGAGCCTGGGCAACCGCGGCGTCGTCCCCAGAGATCATGATCACCGGCACCCCGAAATGCCCGGCGATAGCGGCGTTGATGCTCGCCTCGAGCTGGGACTGTCCGTTCAAGCGAATGTCTGCCAGCCGCCCACTGGACATCGTGTGCGCCCTGACACCCTCCGGGTTGGTGGTCCCGGCGTGATAACCTATGAAAATCACGGCGTCGAAACTCTCATCGATGCCCTGCATCATCCCGAGGTGGCGAGGCCAGGACCGAACCACTGTAACGTCATCCGGCAGCATCTCGATGAGCAAGTTCTCACCGTTGCCGTGGGAGTCGCTCACCATGATCTCCGTCGCTCCGGCTTCCCGAGCAGCGTCGATGGCCGCCAAGACCTCCCGGGTCATGAACTCCCGAAAGCGACCATACTCGAAGCCGCCGGGGCCAAGCTGATCTCCCGTCACCGTGCCGACAACGCCCTCCATGTCTGCCGATATGTAGATCTTCAACCCCCGCCCCTGGGCGTGGAGCGGCTCAACAAAGCCCAACGAGATGATCCCGCCAAGCATCAATGACAGCAAGGTCGAAACACGCAAGGTTTCAGCTCCTCGAAAAAAGGTTCGTGCGCCACACGTCACGGACATTACGGCCGCACAACCCCATAGCGCCGCAGGATCTCTATCGTCTGATCAAGGGGCAAGGCCTCCGAAGTGCCGCGATGCCCCCGCTCAGTCGCCTCGATCACCGCTTGAAACAGCGGGCTCACATCATTATTGCCCACCAACGGGGCACCAGCGAGCAGATCCGACACCCGCGTCGTCGAGAAGGCTATGACGTAGTCGCCCGAGCCGCTCGTCATCGAACTCCCCGTTCGCGCAAGGCCCGCGAGCGCGCGTCGAGCAAGTCGCGTCAGATTCCGCGAGTCGAGGGGAGCGTCGGTAGCCACGACCATCATGATGGAGCCGTCTCCATCGTCTGTTCCCACATCCGGTCCACCGGCGAACCGTTCCTCTCCCACCCCGCCACCCGTCATACCGATCCGTTCCCGCAGATAGTACCGCCCCAGCTCTTGTCCTACAGGGGCCCCTGCGATCGTCAGCACGCCGCCGTAATTGGACTGAACCAGAGCCCCCACAGTCCACCCACCGAGATCTTCAGACAGCCGACGGCTCGATGTCCCGATACCTCCCTTCCAACCGAAGGCTCGCGTCCCGCGTCCGGCCCCGACGCTCCCCTGCTCCACGGGACCGGTTCGAGCCTCGGCGATGGCTTGCAGAACGTCCGACTCGCTGATCGGCCGACTGCGAATGTCGTTGAGAAATCCGTCGTTC
>JBDHDY010000343.1:0-7231 GCA_039591275.1 Gemmatimonadota bacterium
ACGAGCCCGTCACTGAGATCGATCATCGCACTGGCACCCCGGTCACGCAGCCAGCGCCCCTCAGGCACCCGAGCCGACGGACGGGCGAAGCGGTCCCGCGCCGAGCGGTCGGGCTCGCGACCCGATCCCCACGCCTCAAGCGCCGCGGCGGGACCACCCAATGAGCCGGTCACCAGCAGAATATCTCCCACGCCCGCGCCACTTCGGCGTAACGGTGACCCGACGAACCGACCCACCACCATCACATCCAGCACCACCGCTGTAGCACGCACGAGATCACCACCCCACACTTGGGCCCCCACTGCCGTGGCCGCATCTCCCACACCGTCCATGATTTCTGCAGTATGCTCAGCGGGGACCTCGGGAGAGACGCCAAGGCTCGCGAGTACACCCAGTGGCTCCGCCGCCACCGCAGCCAGATCTGAAAGCGCCGCTGTCGTTGCACGCCAGCCGATTTCTCCAGGGGTGAGCCAACCGGTGCGAAAGTGCGTCCCCTCCAGGAAGAGATCCGACGAGACGGCAAGCTGCTCGGAGCCCACCTGGACGAACGCGCAGTCGTCGCCGGCCGGCGCTGCACGGGATCCCAGACGCTGCCAGATCGACCGCACCCGATCAAATTCGCCGCCTGAACCAAGCGCCGTGTGGTGAGCCTTCCCGGTCACGGCACCAGCGTGTTCTTGGCGAATCGCACCAGCCCGCCGTCCGTCGCAAGCCACACATACTCAGGCCCGGCAGCGATGCCTCGGACTGCCCCCGGCAAATCGCCTGCGCCGGTCACTGTTCGATAGGCGCCGCTTGCGAAATCGAAGTAGCCCAGACCCACTGTCCCGCCAATCCACACCCCGTCCGAGTCCGCTGCAAGATCAATGATCTCTCCCAGGTGGCCGGACACCGGCACTTCCCGACTCCAGTCCGGCTCCCGGGGTCGCCACACGACCCTCTCCCGTGTGGCAGCCACCGCGTGACCAGAGCCCGCAGCCAGGGCTACCACGGGATCACGGAGTATGGGTTGCCGCGCCACGTCCTGCGGTACGAACCACCCAGCGACCGCCGTGTCCGCCTGCTCCTCACCCCCACCCAGGACGAGTAGGGCCAAGCCGTCAACGCCACCAACCCAAAGAGAATCGCCCTCGAGTGCAAGGGCCGTCACGGGGCCACTCTCCCACACCAGGCGAGAGGCTCCCAGCGCATCTCGAGCGACGAATACCAGACCTCCGGCCGTGCCTGCCCACACACCGGCCGCCGTGCACACCACGGCGTAAGCATCTGATGTGGCAGCTCCCTGGATGACTTCGATGAGATCAACCGAGCCCCCTGCTACCCTGGCCAAACCACGATCAGTCGCCGCCCAGGCTTCATCGTTTCGCTGTGCGAGGTCATGAATGGTCGCGAAAGGAAAACGGTTCGCGCTCTTCTCCTCGGTGAACACGAATCGCTGAAGGTCGTTGCCCACGAGTGCAAAGGCCGCGTGACCGTTTGTCCCATTGATGCCTACCCACACACCCTCGGGAGCACTCACGACCGAACCGACGTCATCGCCGGGCAGGCCAAACGGGAGATCCTCGAATCTCGCAGTTCCCGTCTCGTACTGCAGGAGTCCTCTTCCGTCGGTGCCGAAGAAGACCTCTTGCTCCATTGGAGTTATGGCCGCGCTCGTGTAACGAAAGTGCTGTAGCCCTTCATCGACCAGAACCAGCGACCTCATGGCGTCGGCGGCGGGATACCTCTCGAGAGCACCCTCTACTGTGACTGGACTAACGCGCCGGTCCTCGGGCGGCGGCTGCCCTGCCTGCTGGGGGAGCACACTTCCCCTCGGCAAGAACAGCCACCCGCTGTCCGTGTCGAGAAACGGGCCCCGAAAGGGGTCGTCGCGATCGAATGCGACCGACCGCACGCCGCCAGGGACCGCGATTTCTTCGAACTGCCGCAGCACCGGTACATAATGCACGAGGCCGCGAGTGGTCCCAAACCAAAGAGAGTGATCGGCGGGGTCCGCGAGGGCGGTAAGTACCGAGTCGCCGGGAAAACCGTCAAGCTCAGTGACAGGTGGGAGCCAGCGGCGGGCGCGTGGATCGTAGATCACTAGGCCCCCACTTGTTGCCCCAAAGATCCCCGCGTTCGACGCCGCCAGTGCGCTGATATTGCCATAGTCCCGCAGGATCACACGCTCCTCGGCGCGCCAGAGACGGGAGCCACCCTGTGCCCACAGGGGAATGGCATGCGCGAGCATCGCAAGGGTGAAAGCAGCGACCAGCGACCAGCGGCCGGCGGCCGGCGGTCGGCGCTGGAATACAGTCCTGCCCCCACTGCCCCTTCTGCCCCTCCTGCCATTCTCACCAGCTGCAGCTGGCCGCAGGCATCGCTCCTCCTCCCTCCTCCCTCCTCCCTCCTCCCCAGGAGGAAGGGTGGCGATGCGGAAGGGCCATTTCATTTGAGCGCCGGGGGATCCAGTTCGAGAATAACCGGTGGCTTCAGCGTCGGTGGAGAGCCCAGCACCCGCCACAGTTTGGGGAGTGCTTTCAGCACGTCAGAAGGCCTCGTGGACCTCACCGTGGATTCGGCGGACGCCAACTCGGCGGCTCTGCCGAGCACCTGCCCCCCCAGGGCACCCGCCAGTTGGGTTTCAAGACCCGCCGCCAAGAACGCCCCGACGAAGCCTGAAAGCAGGTCGCCGCTTCCGCCCGTGGCGAGAGCCGGATTGCCAGATGCTACTACCGCCGTGTGACCTGCATTGTCCGCAACGACGGTTGGGACGCCCTTGAGGAGTAAAGTGAAAGGCGCCGCGGTGGTCAGGGCACTGTCTGCAACGGCCCGACTTACCGCATCGAAGCGATCCTCCTTGGCCAAGTCACCCAGCTCAGGAAATGCCGCTCGAAACTCTCCCAAGTGCGGTGTCATCACCCGCGGGCCCTTGCCCGCCCCAAGCGCGTCACGGCCTGCGTGGAGCGCGTCGGCGTCGAGAACGACGGGCACGGCGAGCATCTCGAGCAGGCGTTGCACAAAGGCAGACCGATCCACTCCCCTCCCCAAACCGGGCCCCAGCACCACAGCATCAGCCCACTCAACCATCTCCCCCAGCCGAGGCTCGATATCGGGTCCGAGCGCCGTCTCCGCTGCGGTCACGTCAGGGAGCTCGGCCTGGAGGGCCGCGACCGACTCGGGGTGGGCAGCGACCCTAACGAGCCCGGCGCCGGCGGCCAGGGCAGCCCGAGCTGCGTAATTGACGGCCCCCGCCATCCCTCTCTCACCCCCCAAAATCAGCACTCGGCCGCGGTTGCCTTTGTGCATGCCCGGCGCAAACGCGGGTAAGACCGCTGCCGCCCAGCGGTCGTCCACGAACTCGGGCCAAGCGGGATCAGCCGGCGGAAATCCGATGTCCAGTACCACCACGCGCCCACACCAGGAGATCTCCTGCTCGGTGGATCGGGCGAGGAGGTGCCCACGGCGGATGCCACCGAACGTCACCGTGACGTCCGCGTGGACCGGGCCGTGTGCCTCCCCGGTTGATAGATCCAGTCCCGTGGGGCCGTCAACGGCCACTACCGCGCCGGCAGCCCTGGCAACGCGCTGTGCGAGCGCTCCGATCTCGCCCCTGGGCTCGCCCGACGCACCGGTCCCGAGCAGGGCATCCACGACCACTCCTGCCGTCGGCCAGTCGTCACCGTCAGCCAGGAGCCGGACCCCGTCGGCGAGGGCCAGGTCACGGTTTGCCTCACAGTCTGGAGATCTGGTCTTGTGCACCTCGGCCACGGAAACCGAGACGCCAGCGGCTAGCAGCGCCCTGGCCACCACCCATCCATCACCCCCGTTGTTCCCAGCTCCAGCGGCCACCACGACGCCGTCCGAGAGACGGGGACCGAATTCCCTGGCCGCGATGGCGGCAACACCTCTTCCCGCGGCCTCCATGAGCACCCGGCTCGGGATGCCGGAGTCGGCCCTCGCCCGCTCATCCCATAGGGCTGCCTGCTTCGCGTCGATGACCGGGACCCTGATCATTCAATCACCACACCGGCGTAGGCCACAATGTGTCGATCGTCGCCGGTGACCATGCCACTGTGGCGGTAGTCGACGACTGTCGCCTCTTTGGCTCCCAGCTCGCGCGCAGCCTCCAAAACGGTGGCTGCGGGCGCCCGGCCGCATTCCAAGAGCCCGCGTCCGTCCAGAGCGGCGACTTTGGCGAGTGCGAGCCGGTCTTTCGCTTCCGCCGAGCTAGCGCTCTCGTAGTGGGTCATGTCCGAGGACGCGATTAGGCACACTGGCTGGGGCCATGTTTTGGCAACGTCGGCCAGTGCCCGACCGAGCGCTTGGCACACATCCCATCCGTCGGTGGCAAGCACTATTGGCGCTATCGCGGTGGACGGAGACTGCACAGCTAGGAACGGAAGTTCCACTTCGATGGCGTGCTCCGCGTCATGGGCGGCGGGATCGTGCACGGCGGCGGGGAACGCCGCGGAGAGCTGAGCGAGGAAATCTTCGGCCACGGGCGTGACGCCGAGCGGTGTGCGGAATCCACCCGAGGCCCAAATACTGACCATGCGGCGACCGCGGCCCGTGTGATTGGGCGCCACGATCACGGCCACCTCCGGTAGCTCGATCTGGGCAAAAACCGTGGCCGCACAGGCCCCGGAATAGACCAACCCAGCGTGTGGAACGATCGCTGCAGTCGCTGGGCGGCGTTCCGCCTGCACTGTTGAGAGAAAACCCTCGACGGTTTCCCGGAGTTCACCCGGGTCGTCGGGATAGAAGGTCCCCGCCACCGCGGGGCGCCGAATGTCAGGCAACCGAGTCTCCACCCTGGAGACGCCCGCTATTTGAAGCTTTGTCCGATCGCGCGGCCGAGTGAGATCTCGCCGTTGTCAATTCGGATATTGAACCCGCAGTCGGGGTTTATGCAGACCCACGCCTTGTAGGTGATCGGGGCCCCGTCCCGACCGTAATCCGACAGGGGCACCAGGATGCCCTTGTTGCATTTTTGACAGATCGGCCATTCGTTCACGTCCATCTTTACCACCCCCAGTCCCGAAGTATGATCTACCCTCTTCCGCACCGACGGCCGTCGACGGGTCAGCGCCTATCCTCCGCGGGTTCCGATCCCCGACCAGGGATACCCAGCGTCGAAGGCGTCAGCGAAATCGTATACGGACTCGAAGTCTTCGATCCGGTCACTGTCTTGCCGCATCAGTAGACCGGCGTCGATGAGAAGGAACACAACACGCCCGATGTCTTCGGTACAGCCAATTCCCCAATGAGACAATACGGGGCGGGCCATGAGACCGAACTGCTCGCGCGCAAAATCGCGACAGGCCCGGGCCAACTCCTCCCCGGCAATGTGGCCCCGAACGGCCCGTCGGCGCTGACAGAATTCCAGGGTAGCGAGCACAAAGAGGTAGGCCCGCTCCTGGAAGCGGGGGTCGAGTCCCCGAATACGTTCGAAGACCTCCTCGGCTGACAGTGGCTCGCTCATGTCCTTAAGGTGTGGAACCGGCGGACTCAGAGCAAGTGAGACCGATCACTGTGCAGCTTCCGCCTGGGCGTATAGGGGCCACCCCGCGGCCAGCTCCGTCACCTCCCGGGCGACCCGTTCCACCGTATCATCATCTGTCGCGCTGAGCACCTGGTGGATGAGCCCCGCGATCTGCTGCATTTCTGCCACGCCCATCCCACGCGTCGTGAGCGCGGACGTACCGAGTCTCAGTCCACTGGTGACGAAGGGAGATCTCGGATCGCCGGGGACGGTGTTCTTGTTGACATGTATACCGACGCGGCCGAGGGCCTCCTCCGCCTCCTTGCCCGTCAATTCCTCGGTGCGGAGGTCCATAAGGAGCAAATGGGTATCCGTTCCACCTGATACCAGTTTGTACCCCCGCTCCGCCAATCCGTCGCCCAGGGCCGACGCATTGCGGACGATCTGCGCGGCATATTCCTTGAACGAGGGCTGCAGCGCCTCCCCGAAGGCAACCGCCTTTGCCGCGATGACGTGCTCCAGCGGTCCACCCTGCATCCCGGGAAACACACTCTTGTCCACTGCCTTGGCCAACTTCTCGCGGCAGAGGATGAATCCCCCACGCGGGCCCCGCAGTGTCTTGTGTGTGGTGCTGGTCACGATGTCGGCGTGCTCGACCGGGTTCGGGTGGACGAGTCCGGCTACCAGGCCCGAGAAATGGGCCATGTCCACCAGGAACGTGGCGTCGATGTCACGGGCCACATCGGCAAACGCTGCGAAATCGATAATTCGGGGATACGCACTTCCACCGGCGATGATCAACTGGGGTCGTTCCTTCCGCGCGGTGTCCCGCACCTGGTCCATATCGATCAAGCCCGTGGTTTCGTCGACGCCGTACTGCACGGCCGTGAAGATCTGGCCAGAGGCGCTGACGGAGTGCCCGTGCGTCAAGTGACCGCCGTGCGGTAACGCCATTCCCATGAGCTTGGCGCCCGGCTTCAGCACCGCCATGTAGGCCGCGAGGTTTGCCTGTGAACCGGCGTGGGCTTGCACGTTGGCGTGATCAGCACCGAACAACTCGAGCACTCGATCGATGGCCAACTGCTCTACTTCGTCCACAACCTCACACCCACCGTAGTACCGCCTTCCGGGATACCCCTCGGCGTATTTGTTCGTCAGGGGTGAGCCCATGGCCTCGAGCACGGCGCGAGACACAAAGTTCTCGCTGGCAATGAGCTCGAGACCTCCCTCTTGGCGCCGGGCCTCACGCTGAATTACAGACGAAACCGTGGGGTCGACTTCCTCGAGTGTCCGCAAAAACGTCATCCATCCACCTCGATTTTGGCGATCCGGCGCTCGTGGCGCCCACCGTCGAAGGGGGTCTCCAGCCAACGCCTGAGAATTTCAACACCTTCAGCCGGGCTAATGAAACGTGACGGCAAGATCAATACGTTCGCATCGTTGTGGCGACGGGCGAGCTCAGCTATCTCGGGTGTCCACGCCACCGCGGCGCGCACCCCAGGGAAACGGTTGGCCGTGTACGACATGCCCAGGCCCGTCCCGCACATGAGAACGCCGCGTCGAACCTCACCAGCACTCACCTTCGCGGCCACCTGTTTGGCAAAATCCGGGTAGTCCACCGACTCGGCGGAATGCGCTCCAACATCGAGGGGTTCGAGGCCGCTGTTCTCCAGCTCGGCCTTGAGACGCTCCTTGAGCTCAAACCCCGCGTGATCCGCGCCGATCGGGACTCGTTCACCCATGTTTACTCACCCCAACAGTCCGTTA
>JBDHDY010000344.1:0-4104 GCA_039591275.1 Gemmatimonadota bacterium
TGGCGCCTTGACAGCAACTTGTTGTTTGTCAATGACTTACGAAGTCACGCCGTGGCTCGAGTCAGGCATCCCAATCCGTCCAAAACCGACTAGATTAGTTTGCTGGCCAAGGGGGGCTGAGGCTGTGGACGAAGACACCAAACGAGCACCATGACGCCTGCACTGCCTGTCATTGCGCAGCCCAATCTGTCACCGGAAAGAGTGGCGGAGCTGCAGCACGAGATTCGCACACTCGCCCGCAAGCGTGACGCGGTCATATTGGCTCACAACTACCAGCGTCCCGAGGTACAGGACGTCGCGGATTACGTGGGCGACTCGCTGGGTCTCTCCCGCCAGGCGGCCCAGACGGACGCCCGTGTCATCGTTTTCTGTGGAGTCCATTTCATGGCGGAGACCGCCGCCATCCTCTCGCCACAGAAGCAAGTGCTCCTTCCGGACCTACGCGCTGGGTGCTCCCTTGCGGCCTCAATTACGGCAGACGATGTCCGGCGTTGGAAGGCAGAGTTCCCCGACTATGTGACCGTCGGCTACGTCAACACGGCCGCCGAGGTCAAGGCAGAACTCGACTACTGCTGCACGAGCGGGAATGCGATGGCGGTGATCGACGCAATCCCTGAGCATCGGGGAGTTCTCTTCCTCCCCGATTTCTTCCTTGGCGCGCACATCAAGCGAATGCGCCCAACTCGCCGCGTCGAGATCTGGATGGGCGAGTGTCACGTCCACAAAGAGATCAATGCCCACACCGTAAACACCCGGCGTGGCGAGTATCCGGCAGCAGAAGTGCTCATCCACCCCGAGTGCGGGTGTGCCGGTCAGGTGATCTACGAGATGGGATTCGGTGACGTCGATCCCGACGGCCTACACATTACGTCAACTGAGGGGATGATCCGGCTCGCCCAATCCAGTGACGCCCCCTCCTTCATCGTCGCAACCGAAGTCGGAATCACGCACCGGATGAGGCAGGTAGCGCCGGACAAGGAATTCGTGGCTGCCGATCCGGAGGCGGTATGCGCCTTCATGAAGACCATCACGCTCGACAGCGTCCGTGATGCGTTGGTGCGCGACCAGCACGTGGTGAGCGTACCCCATGAAATTGCGGAGCGAGCCCGTGGCGCTTTGGATCGGATGGTCAACATCGGCAGAGACGCCGTGGGAAGCTCTGAAGGCGCCACTGCGGGCTTGACCTAGCGCATCACGTCCTGCGAGCAGGACAGCTCTCCGGCGATCCCTGCAAGACACCCCCCACCGCTTCCTCAGCCCGCTCCACCACTGCCGCTATTACGCGTGTTCGTGAGCATACGTCGTGGCCTTGCGCCTTCCTCCCCGTAGCGCTTGGTCACCTCCCGAAGTCCCACAGATTCTCCGATGATCGTGAGGCGGTCCCCCTCAATGAGTACCGTGCCTCCCCGAGGCACGATGATGCGGCCGGAGCGGCGTATGAGGGCCACGAGACTCCCTTCGGGCATATGAAGATCTTTGAGGGCGTGTCCGATGAGGGCCTCGGTCCTGGATCCCACGGTAAGCTCGAGAGACAGGAACCGCTCATCCCGCAGCAGTGTCTCTTTGAGTTCTTGTTCGTCACGGTCTTGCAGCCACTCGTCCATGAACTCCTCGTCCTCGATCCGGCCAGCCAGATGCGCGAGAATACGCAGGTGCCGCCCGGGGTCCCGATCTCCACTGACCAAAAGAAACAGCGCGTGGATGGGAGCCTCGTTAGCGCGGCGTGCAAGCTCATCTGAGTCGACGTCAATCTCCACACCACCGCCACAGCGAATCACCACCATTTCGGACAGATCGATGTCCGGCAGCCTCGTGTGCACCAGGGCTGCGCAGTTTGCCACCGGTATGCCACCCATCTCGACACATCGTGTCAATCCCGCGCCGATCTCCGTGGCAGGTGTTGGAAGTCGGCGGCCCAAGAGGTCGGCAGCCCTTTGCACGATCTTGCTGAGACCGGTGGCCTTCGGGAGATCGACCACAAAGGCTCGCGCCACGACTTCGTCGAAGGGATCCTCAGCACGCACACCCTTCTCTTTTAAGATGTCCCGGAACTCGCTATCGAGTCCCAAGAACCGATGGCGCCCGAGGCGCTCGAACACGTGGAAGATCGCGCCACCGCGCGCGATATGAGCGCGGGCGTAGTAGTGATACCAGGCGATCCCCACTGCCACGACGGATAGAATGAACAGGGCCGGCAGCCATCCCATCTCTGCGATGAGGAAGAACGGGAACCCGATACCGACGATCTGCATCCACGGATAAAGGGGAGAGCGAAAACCGGGATCGTACCCTTCGATCCCGCTTTCACGCATGACGATGACCGCAAAATTCAACAGGGCAAAGATGATGAGCTGCAGTGAGCTTGCGACCTTGGCGACCGCCACCACATCGAGCACGAGAAGGAACGTGACTAGAATCGCGCACGTCATGACAATGGCCGCTACAGGCGTGTGAAACCGTCCGATGATACCCAATTGCTCTGGAATCATGCGATCGCGAGCCATCGCTAGTGGATACCGTGACGCCGCCATAATGCCGGCGTTGGCCATTGAGGCAAACGCGGCCAACGCTGCCACGACAAGGAGTATCACGCCGGCGCCGCTCGGCAACCAACGGAAGAAGGCGCCGGCTGCATCGGCAACCGGTGTCAGTGTTCCGCTCATGGCATCGGTTCCCAAAACGGCAACCATCACATACACGCCAGCGACATAGATTGCCGTCACCGTAGCCAGTGACAGGAACATCCCCAACGGGAGGTTGCGATCCGGATTGGTGACCTCCTCGGCCACGCTCGCCACTTGAGTCAGACCGACATACGAGATGAACACGAGCCCAACGGTCTGCAGCAAGCCATCGATGCCCGTGGGCATGAAGGGTGTGAATCGAGTTCGATGGACCTGTGCGATGTCGGATGATGCGACCTCGGCGAGGCCGTGGACCAGGAAGAAGCCAAGGATGACCAACAGCCCCACAACGAGCATATGGAGCAGTCTGGTAGACTCTTTCGCACCGACGATGTTCAACACCGCGAAGACAAGCGTGAAGAGTATCGCCATGGGCTTCAGTGGCACGTCGAAAAAGAGCGCCAGATAGGCCCCCATCCCAATCAGCGCAAACGCGCTCTTGAGCATGAGAGCGACCCACGTACCCAGGCCTCCGATCAGGCCTACCAGTGGCCCCAGCGTCCGGTCCAGGAAATAGTACGAGCCACCCGCCTTGGGCATGGCCGTGGAGAGTTCCGCCTGGCTGACCATGGCCGGCAAGATCAGAAATCCCGATAGCAGATAGGCGAGCACCACCGATGGGCCAGCTTGAGCAGCTGCGATACCGGGCAGCAGGAAGAAGCCTGAGCTGAACATCGCGCCCGTACTAATGACGTAGACGTCGAGGAGCGTCAGTTCTTTTTTCAGGCGTTTTGACTTGAGCAAAGACATTCACCACTCCCCAGAGCACAGCCAGTCGTCAACCCCTTGGGGCGCACAGCAAAAGAAACCCTCCCGTCCACAGAAACGGCAAGGGGCATGCGCAGAATTGCCAAGTGTCGGCCCCCACTCCATCTTATGCTCAGCAACGTACGATCGAAATCGAATCGCAGTGAAACCGACTGCACCTTCATTCCTGTTCCGCTTGAGAATTCTCAATGAAACGCTGGCACCTCCCCTTCGCGATCTCGTTAGCCGTGGCTCTGAGTGTGAACCACGCCACCGCCGAGGTTGTTCGCATCGTGATCGATAGCCGCGGCGACGTTTTGGACGGACGCTCCTTCGGCGCAGGTGGACCCTATGAGAAGATCGTTGGCAGGATCTTCTTTGCGTTTGATCCCGCCAACCCCATGAACGCACGCGTTGTCGACCTCGACAGAGCGCCGCGCAACGCCGAGGGACTCGTCGAAGCGTGGGCCAATTTCGTCGTTCTGCGACCCAAGTTTCCACCAGACGAGGGTAGCATCGCCCTACTGGAAGTGAGCAACAGGGGCGGCAAGGCATCCCTTCGATATTTCAATGGCGGCGTGTCCAGCCTCGATCCGACGAGCGAGGAGCACTTCGGAGACGGCTTCCTGATGCGAAGAGGGATCACCCTGATCTGGGTTGGCTGGCAACACGA
>JBDHDY010000345.1:0-4098 GCA_039591275.1 Gemmatimonadota bacterium
CTCGTCCGCTCTTTCGCGGAGCCGCTCGTTGCGTCGGATGCGCGCGCGGTGGCGGTCTATGGCCTTCTTAGTCATCCCCATCGTCGTCCTCCTGTTTGCGAGTCGAAAACTGCCAGCCGCAGTTCCGGCAGATGAAGTGAACGAGGGTGCCGAGCACTCCAAGAACCCCGGCCGGCCCCTCGCACATTGGGCAGTCGCTCATATCATCAGCCCGTCTTCGACGGCCTTGCGAATGAGCACACACTTCTTGGCGTAGCTCAGGGCCTCGAACTTCGCGCGGTTTGCTTCGTTGAGGGCCTTGTGCATCGTCTCGATCCGGGCGTCGTAGAAGCAACAGGCGCCCCATCCCATTCGCTTGCGAAACAGCTCCTCGTCTTCAGTGAATGGAATGGTCGGATCGCCGCCGCACGACACGCACTCACCAACGCCGTCGTCGTGGGGGTACGGGTCGCCGTCAGGGGCGTGCAGTGAGACGTTGTGCTCGGGGGTGTTCTCGACGAACGCGCCGCAGCACGTGCAGGTCACGAAGGCGATCGGGGTGTAGGGGTACTTGATCATGACACCGCCTCCAGGTAGCGGACCAGGCTGCTGCGCTGGCCTTCGCCGAAGCACTCGGCGATTTGCAGGACAAGTAGCGCGGCCTGTAGTGGAGGCAGCGCTTCCAGTGCGTTGGCGACGTAGGCCGTGTTGCCGTTGATCCAGTGCGTGGCTAGTGTTTCGGCTCGTTCGTTCATCTTGATCCTTTAGTGCTGCGGGTAGCTCACGTTCTTGACTCGCGGGTCCCAGCACGCGCGACACTGCGCGCACCGGTTCTCACGAAGGTAGGACTTGCACTCGACCGACTCGCGCGGATCTCCCGACGCACTCGGCACCGGCTCGCCCTTGAAGCGATGGACGGTGCTTGTCGGCAACCCGTGGGTTGGAGTCGTCGGGCGGTCCTCGATGTAGTCGGCAGAAATACGAACCACCAGGTTGCCCGGAAGCTCTCGCCGTTCGAGGTACCGCCCGACGATGCCGGGCTCGTGGGTGGGGAGCCAGTGGCGGGTCGAGGGTGTGCGATCACAGACCGCGCAGATGTTTGCCAGATGCTCGAGCGATTGCAGATCGCCCGAGTCGAACCAGCGAAAATATTCGGCGCCGTGGACGTAGATCAGAAATGCCATTGCCTCGACCCAGCGCGGATGGTCGAGACCTACGAGGCGGCGCGCATGGGCAGCGACGGGCGTCGGGCAGAGGTAGTGCCCACGCCTCGCGTAGCACCGCTCGCACACCGTGCCGGCGACCTGGGCGAGCTCGCTGCCGCGCAGGCACTCCTTCGCCGAGATCCCGAGGCTGTAGCCTGGCATCTTCGAAGGCCTACCTAGCGGCGAGCCGACGATGTCGTGCGCCTGGGCGAGCGTCATTGCCATCGGCAACGCGCGTTTGAGAACTACCACCGGAAAATGATTGACAGGTAATCGTCGTCACTCACGAACTGGTCCCACTCGGGGATCGAGTCGCGGATAGCCTTCAGGAACGCAAGCAGGTCCTCGCGCTTGAGGCTTTTGTCGAAGTAGTCATCGACGGTTTCGAGATCGAACCTGGCGAACGCTACCTTGTAGTCCTGCCAGGGATGAAACGAGACCGTGAGATAGGAAACCTCCCCTGAAAACCCCACGTATCCCGTTTCCTCGACGATCACCGTCTCGCCGCAATACTCGTCGAGCCAGTGGAAGATGGCCGCCACGTCTTCCAGTGTCCACTCGTCATAGTGGAGCCACTGATACGGGCTGCGCGTTCGCTTCTCTGCGCACATCGTGATCTTCATCGCGTGCTCTCTTTGTTGTCGGCTTCGTACAGGAGCTGATCCCACGCACGCTGATCGATGCCGGTATGCTTGCGGGCAAACGCGAACGACTGGGCGTAGTTCATGCCGAAGCCGAAGCGCATCAGGTTCGTCGCCTGGCGCAGCGCCTCCATGTCGCGATCGTCGACCGCTCGCTTGAGTGCTTGCACAAGTGTCATGTGTCCTCCAAATGCAAGAGGGCCCTGGCGGGAAAGGATCAAAATCCGCCAGGGCCCCTTGCTGCTGTCGTGGTGCTGGCCGTGACAGCTAGTGGTTGCCGCAGTCCTCGCGTGGCTCCTGGTCGTTGCGAAGACGGATCCCGCAGTCCTCGCGCACGCACCGCGCAAACGCACGCCGCTTGAGTGCTTGCTGCGCCTCGCGCGCATCGAACGACGACCAGTCGATCACTGCCGTGGGGAAAGAGTTCTCTTCGAGGATGAAGACGCTCGGCGTCATGCAGATCTCGAAGCGTCCCGGGTTGGCGCGCACCTGCTTGAGCGCTTCCTTCCAGTGGATGTTTCCTTCGGGTAGTTTCATCAGTCGTCCCTATCCGAGTTGTGGAGGTAGCCCTCCCCGTAGACCTCGGAGACGACGGGCGGATTGTTGCGCAGGTCCTCGACCACCCTGTGTGCCTCGATCGTCCCCTCGATGCCGAGTCGCACCAGGTGGTCGACGTCGAACTTGAACGGATTGCCGGCGCGCGCCTCGTTCGCTGCGAGCGCGTTGCCCATGCAGAGGTCGTGCAGGTCCATTCGCAGATCGCGCACCCCGTCGAGTTGGTGCTCGTCTAACTCGGTGCCGAGCACCAGGCTTTGCAGTGCGAGGTCCAGTTCTTCTAAAGTCATTGGGTCCCTTTCATTGGATCGACCACCTCGCAGCGTAGCTCGTGGCCGCAGCGGTGTTTCTTCGCGGGGAGAATGATCACCAACCACTCCTTGCGGAAATCGGTCGGCGCCTCGATGCCGCACGACATGCCCAGCCGGTTGGCCTTCGCCTGGGCGTGTTCGCGCGCCTCGTGCCACGTCTTGAAGGTGCTCATACGGCGCCCGGGGGATCGATCGGGTAGATGGCGGAATACCAGCAGGTGCAATTCTCGGCATAGACGCCGATGGTGCGGAGCTTGCGATCGAGTTTCTCGATCAGCTTGTAGCTCTGGTAGTCGTAGTTGAGGAACGGAGCCATGTCGCCGCCGTCGTGCACGACGACGAGCAGACTCTTGGTGCCGAATTCCTCGCCGCGTGCGCGCCAGTCGGTCGCCGAGTAGAACGTCTGACAGCCGACGCTTGGCTCGTGGCCGAATTCCTCGCGCACTGTCTCGATCAGTAACTCGGCTGCCCTGCGCGCCCTGGGTTCGATGCCGTCGGGGATTTGGAGATGCTCTTTCACCTGTTGATCCTTTCGCTGTTTGCGAATCGCAAGCACAAAAAAACGCCCCCGATTTCTCGGGGGCGTGGATGGGGGCGCTCACTTCGAGCAGTAGGCGCCGCCAGGGGCGTAGGAGCCGCCCAGAAAGACGCGGCGCCGTTTCGGGGCCCGGGTCGATCGGTGGCGTTCCTGGCGCCAGTGCCGGGACAGGGCGCGCAAAAGACGCGCGTGACGGTCTAGATCCCGGTAGTTGTCCGGGGCGGGGCCCGGGGATCCCGTGAAGGATAACCCCGGAATCCCGGCCCAAACCCCGCGCTCGTCGTCGTCATGGCGCCCCGTGATGGGGGCGATCCCTAACTGACGCTTGCGGGACCACGATCGGCCAACGCTGATCGTGGGGTTCGTGAACGCTGGCAACACGTCATCAACGCGCAAACGTTCGGCGCGTTGCCGCCGTTCGCCCGTTGCGAGCCAGCGCCGCCGCTGTGCATCGAGCACAGCGAGCAACACGGCGGGAGCGTTGGGCGCCCGGGGGTCGATCCGGCCGTCAATGACTGCCGACGCAAACGCCCCGAGCGCTGACCCATACCGCCCGACGATGGCTGACGCTCTGACGTCGCTCCTACGGAGCGCTGTCAGGTCGTCTGCTACCTCGGGCGCCAGGGTTCGCCGCTCGATTGCTTGGTCAATGAGAGCGCCGATGGCGCCCTCGATTGCCTCACGCACTCGGGCCGGCCTTTTTGGCGGGGGCTGCAATGAGCGGAAGAGTGCCGCGCTTCCGCATGGCGATCTTCACGTTCACGATCTTTTCGGAGAGTTCCGTCACTTCGGCGAAACTCGTCAGGCGATGCTCGATCGCAGATGCGAGCATCTGCGAGTTAGCGTGCGCGGCAAACACTTTGCGCAGC
>JBDHDY010000346.1:0-7883 GCA_039591275.1 Gemmatimonadota bacterium
GTCATCACCGAAAGGCCGATGAACTCCGTCTTGAGAGCCAACCCCGGTCCGGAGGTGATTGTAAAGGCCACCTTCCCCGCATAGGAGGCCCCAATCGTCACGCCCGCCGCTGCGATCTCATCCTCCGCCTGATGCAGGATGCCCCCGTAGTCCTGGAAGATCTCGCCCAGGAAGTGGGACACCGAGGTCGCCGGAGTGATGGGATACATGGCCGCCAGTTCCATCCCGGATGCAATTCCTCCCAGGGCGATGGCCTGATTTCCGTTCATGACCACCATCGCCTCTTTGCGTGGTGACGGCGGCACCTCAACCTGAAAGTCGATGTTCTGCTCCGCCCACCGCATGCCCAGGTCCAAAAGCTGCAGGTTCGCCTCGACGACTTCCTTGGACTTCTTACGGAACTCATACTCGATCTGCTCGCGGATCTTGTCCATGTCCCTGCGGCAGATCCACGATAGGAGCCCCAGCACGAACATGTTCTTGCCGCGCCGAGGGTTATCCACGACGGTCAGGCACTGCTCTTCCATCGGCACCCCGATGAACCGGTAGTTCTTGCCGGACATCTCATCCATCGCCTCTTGCCAAGCCTTGCGGATGTCGGGGTCGTCGTGGGTCTCCCAGAAGTTCTCCAGTAGAATGATGGCGTCATCAGCGAGTGCTTCGAGTCTGTGGCGTGCCAGGAGCACCTGCTCGTTGAAGGCCACCGCTATGTTGGTCTCGTCCCCCCAGTTGGTGGCGGGGGCAGTGCTCATGCGAATCCGAACGCCGCTCGCGCTGCCGGGAGTCCGGGCAGGTGGCTGGATCTCGGCCGGAATGATCTCCACGGTCCAAACGCCATTGCCCATCTTGGCGGAGACTCTTCCAAAGCTCTGCCCACACTTCTGGGCACCTTCCCCTGAATCCGACACGACCTCGACGGTGTAGTCGGGCACCGTTATGACACTGGGGCCTTTCTTCGTCGCTTTCCTGGCGGCCGCTTGTTTGACAGGAGCGGATGACGTGGCACTCATGGGGACCCTACCCGCAACAGGGGCATGTCTGCACCTCCTCGAGGACTCACCCGGGCGGCACAATCAGCGGAACGGCACCGGGGTCAGGTGGGACGGCGTTTCTAATCTCAACGAGACCGCCCGCTTTCTGCATTATACAACTCTGGCGGGCGGTCAAATCGCATGGCGGCTAAGCTAAGCGTCCGCAAGTGATTGTAAAACAGGGCCGTAGATAACACAGAGAATTTTATATGAAGAAATCTTTAGTTTTTCGGAAGTCGGCCCCCGCAAGACGGGCTGCCGGAGAAAGTGGCCCATGATGGGCTGGATATCGGTGCCGGGGGACACGATTTCGATGCGGCTGTAGGTGCGGGGGGCAGGAGGGGCAGGAGCGGCAGAAGGGCAAAGAGTACACTCAGCAGTTTTCACGATTAGGGCAGAAAGGATTGGACGCACATGAGGATGGCTTGTCACTCTCCACTGGCGCGGGTGGAGCTTCGACCGCACGGTGGAGTACTGATGCAGTATTAAAGGAATACGATCTTGTTGCCGCCGCGGATCGCAACGAAGTAGTCGGTGTTGTTGTGATGTGTGTGCTTCAGGCTTGCGGCTGCTGGGTGGCCTGGCGATAATATCTCCCGTCGCCTCGCTAGCTCAACTGGCTAGAGCAACTGACTCTTAATCAGTAGGTTCGGGGTTCGAGTCCCTGGCGGGGCATTACGCCGGCAAAGACTGACGTCTAGCCGGCATTTTCTTTGTCCGGTTCGGGGTTCACGAACGACCGCTTCCGCGCTCGTTCATGCGCTCGCTTCGGGTCGCTCGCGTTCGCGAGCTCGCTCAGCTCCGCGTCGAGTCCCTGGCGGGGCATCTAGAGACACTGATTGCGCGGAAACGCACTGGTCGACACGGCTCCCCCGGCGTCTTTGATGATGCCGGGTTTTTCGTGGCAGGTGCATAGCTTCGACGAGGTCACCGAGGGGGTCGATCGTGTCAGCACCAGATACGCGTTTCAGCGAGATCTGCGGCTTCGTTTCTGATCGTTGGTGTAGATGAGCCGCTTGAACTGAGGCTTGGGACCGAAGTTGAGCAAGATGCCCACCTCGATTGAAGTCGCCCTGAGGCAGTTGAGCAGCTGGACCTCGTGTGCAGATTCGAGGGTCTCAACTGCCTTGAGTTCGAGGAGGACGAGATCCTGTACCAGAATGTCGCCCCGGAAGTTTCCGATCGGGTGCTCTCGAAATCGGACGACGATCGTCGGCTGCCGTTGAGTCCTGAATCCCAGCGATTCCAGGTGTCTGGTGAGCGCGCCCTCGTACACCAACTCGCGAAATCCAGCCCCCAGCTCGTTGTACACGTCGAAGAACGCTCCGATTATGGATCCGGTCAGGTCGTGATGGAGCAGGCCACAGGTATTGCTCATTTGGAGGCTCCGAGAGATCCAACGCCTGAAGACTAGGTCTTGAGCCCCATCAGGGTGTCATCTTTTCTCTCGCCTGGAGTGCCAGGATTCTCCGGGTCGGTCTTTGTGCCTGCCGTCCCATCTGTGGCCCATCCGTGCGTTCCCGTGCGACCTGTGGCTGCGTCTCGCCGGCGTTCTCTTGTCCGGTTCGGGGTTCACGAACGACCGCTTCCGCGCTCGTTCGTGCGCTCGCTTCGGGTCGCTCGCGTTCGCGAGCTCGCTCAGCTCCGCGTCGAGTCCCTGGCGGGGCATGGCCACTGATTACGCTGATAAGCGCTGATCGGCACGGATTCCCCGGTGTCTTGGAGGACATCGGGGTTCTTGGTTGGAGGTACACAACTGCGATGGGGTTACCGAGGGGATCAATCGTATCAGCGCAAATCAGTGTGTATCTGCGGAATCTGCGGCCCTAGCCTTTTGAGGACGCTCGCACAACATTCTCAGAGTCTCCCCTGGGCTGACTAGCCTCCTCGCACGGTTCTCAGAAAGGGTGGCCTCTATGCAAAGACAGGGAAGGTTCCTCACCCTACTGTCCCTCCCGATCATCGTTTTGCTCGGCACGACCCTCGGGAGCGGACCACGGCAGGCGGCGAAGCCGGATTTTGACGCCCTCGCCCGCAAACTGGTGACCCAGGTGACCAACGTACGCGAAGGTGATCTCGTCCGAATCAGGGGCGGCACTCAGCAAGCAGAGCTGCTCGAGAACCTTGCGGTAGAGGTTCGCAAGCTGGGAGCGTTTCCGGTGATCACCCTGGGGAGCGACCGCCTGGACCGCCGGATGTACGACGAGATTCCGGCGAAATACGACGGGCAGACGCCGTCGCTCGAGCTCAAGCTCGCCGGCTTGGTGACCGCCGAGATCAACGTGGACTTCTCGGAGCGGCCCGACAATCTGTCGGGCGTGCCGGTGAACCGGATAGCCACAGTGGACAGCGCATCCGGCGCCGTCGCCAACTTGCTCTACGCCCGCAGTGTGGTGCAGGTGAACTTGGGCAACGAGATGTATCCCTCACCAGCCCTCGCCGAACAATTCGGCGTTTCGCAGGAACAGCTCTCCGAGATTTTTTGGGGCGGCATAGACGTCGATTACCGGCAGCTCCAGGCAACAGGAGAGAGAGTCCGGGCCATCTTGGAAGGGGGATCGGAAATCCACATCACCAATCCGAATGGGACCGACCTCAGGGCGCGGATTGATGACAGCATGGTCTACGTCAGCGACGGTGTTGTGTCGGACGGGGAGCGCGAACGGGGCGGACCGGGTCGCCTCGTATGGCTCCCGGCCGGGGAGGTCTACCTGGCCCCGTTGCCCGGGACCGCACACGGCAAGATCGTCGTCGATCGGTATTTCTTTAGGGGGAAAGAGATTAGCGATCTCACGCTCTCCTTTGAGAACGGAAGCCTCACATCCATGGATGCAGCGTCGGATTTTGTGGATTTCAAGGACGAGTACGATGCCGCCGGCCATGGGAAGGAGGTGTTCGGTTTCATCGATGTGGGGATCAATCCCAGCGTGCGAGTCCCCTCGGGCAGCCGGATGATGGTGTGGATGGCGGCAGGTATGGTCACCGTCGGGTTCGGCAGCAACGCCTGGGCGGGCGGGCACAACAATGTTCCGTACGGTACATCCACGCATCTGCCCGGAAGCACCGGGCAGGTCGTGGTGGACGGGGGTGTGCTGGCGGTAGGACCTGGGAGGTAGCGGGGTCGCCCGCTGGCGCGGCCTCGCTCCGCTCCGCGTCGAGTCCCTGGCCGAGCACAAATGCCGGTGAAACCTTGTGTTTCGCCGGCATTCTCTTGTCCGGTTCGGGGTCAAGTTCGCGGGCTTGCTTGGGGTACACTCCACCCAGTGGCCTTAGCCACAGATCTGCGCAGATGAGCGCAGATTGACGAAGGTAATCTGGCGCTCTCCGTGTCTCCCATTACCTCCCTTTCCGTGTATACTTGTAGTCGCCGTCCTGACCTGAGGGCCCCACCCCGGGACCCAAGCAGCGTCCTGCGAGGCACGGGTGATGGCGGCTTCGGGGAACGGCTGGTATTCCCCCTCACCGACCGGTACACGACTGGCGCTCGGCACTCCGAGACAGGTCGTTTCTTGTATCTAGAATTGCCTCCCGGTGGTCCTGGCGTCGCTTGTCGGGCCACGTTCCGCACGGGCGCCATCAAATGACTTAAGCGCCGAGCTGCCTTCGCCGGCGCCAATATCTGATTCACCCTTCTTAGGCCAGAGGTTGCCCATGCACGCTCGCTCGCTCGCCCTCATTTCCCTGCTCGCCTTGGTACCCACTGTGGCGACGTCCCAGCAGCACGGTTCCGAAGATCACAATGTCGGCACCGTCAACTTCCAGGTCTCGTGCGATCCTGAAGTGCGCGCAGATTTCGACGGCGCGGTCGCCCTGTTGCATCACATGATGTACGTCGAGGCGCGGGCTGCCTTCGAGCGGATCGCGGAGCGCGTGCCCGGTTGCGCGATGGCGCATTGGGGGATTGGGGTGACCCTGTTCCAGCCGCTTTGGCCCGCCCGCCCGGGGCCGGAGGCGCTGCGGCGCGGCTGGTCGGCGATACGGCAGGCGAGCGAGCTCGGGCCGGCCACCGATCGCGAGCGCCGACTGGTCGCAGCGGCGGCCGCGTTTTACGACGAACCCGAGAGTGCCGACTGGTGGACCCGGATCCGCCGGTGGGAAGAGGCAATGCAAGAGGCCTACGCGCTTCGGCCGGACGACATGGAGACGGCTGCGTTCTATGCGCTTTCGCAACTCGCGGTGGGCCCCCTGTCGGAGAACCGGATGGAGCGTCAGGAACGCGCGGCCGACGTGCTGCTCGGCATCTTTGAGCGTGAGCCTACGCATCCCGGTGCCATTCATTACACCATTCACGCCAACGACGTGCAGGGACGAGCTGATGAGTCACTCAACATCGTGCGGAGCTATGATGATATCGCGCCGAGTGTACCACACGCGCTGCACATGCCGACGCACATCTTTGTACGCCTAGGTGCGTGGGAAGAGGTGATCGAGTGGAATCGCAAGTCGGCGGACGCTGCCCTTCGTTTCTTCGTGGAGGGTGCGCACACGCTCCACTATTCACACGCACTGGGTTACCTAGTCTATGCACATCTGCAGCGCGGTGACGACGAGGCGGCGCTGGCAGTCGCCCAAGAAGGCATGTCGCCTCAGCCCCATCAGGACGACTTCGTGAGCGCCTTCCATCTTGCGGCGATGCCCGCACGGCAAGCCGTCGAGCAGCGCGCATGGGAGAAGGCAGCTGCTCTCACACCGAGGACGCCCGAGTATCTCGCGTGGGATCGATACTGGTGGCCCGAGGCGATGAGTTGGTTTGCCAAGGGGCTCGGTGCCGTGCGGAGCGGCGAAACAGATGCGGCAAGGTACGCCGAGCAGCGCGTTCGCGAGCTGGCGCGAACGGCAGAGGAGGCCGGCGAGCGCGACTTCTATCGGTATATCGAGACCGACCGGTTGGTGCTCTCGGGCTGGCTGTCCTACGCCGACGGAGCCGAGGAAGAGGCTGTCAAGCAGATGCGGCAGGCCGCGGAGCTCGAGGCGACCATTCAAAAGCACCCGGTCACGCCCGGTGCACTGTATCCCCCGTACGAAGCCTTGGGTGATCTCTTGACCGAGCTCAAACGTCCGGCCGAGGCGCTTGCCGCGTACGAGTCGTCACTCGAGATCTGGCCCAAGCGGTACCGATCGTTACTCGGAGCTGCGCGGGGGGCCAGGCAAGCGGGAGAGGGCGATAAGGCGAGGACCTACTACGGGGAACTGCTCGAGGTCATAGGGGACGCGAAAACTGATCGGCCTGCGGTTGACGAGGCGACGGGCTACTTAGCCGAGCGAGGTTGACGATGGAGCAACAATTCATCGACCTGTACGACGAGTTCACCCACGATGGGATCGAAAGGCGGGAGTTCCTTGCCAGGCTGGCCAAGATGGCAGGGGGAATGCCGGCAGCGCTGGCGCTTCTACCCAGGCTGGAGAACGACTACACGCGGCGAGGCCTGGTGGCGCCTGATGATCAACAGATCGATGCGGAGTATGTGACATACCCTGGGGCAAGCGGTGACGTGCGGGCGTATCTCGCAAAGCCGGCCGGCGAAGGTCCGTTCCCCACTGTGATTGTCATTCACGAGAACCGGGGTCTCAATCCCCACATCGAGGACGTGGCTCGCCGCGCGGCGACTGCTGGATACCTCGCCATCGCGCCGGATGCCCTTTCACCTCTTGGTGGGACCCCGCCCGACACTGACGAGGCGCGCTCAAGAATGCGCGGGCTCGATCCCGATCAAACCCGGGCCAACTTCGTCGCCGCCGTATCGTTCGCCGACACCCATCCCTTGTCCACTGGGCGCGTGGGATGTGTGGGCTTTTGTTGGGGCGGTGCCATGGCGAACCAGCTAGCTGTTCACTCTCGTGCCCTCGAAGCCGCTGTGGCGTTCTATGGGCGCCAGCCAGCGGCCGAAGACGTTCCCCAGATCACCGCCTCACTACTGCTGCACTACGCCGGATTAGACAGCCGCATCAACGAGGGCATTCCCGCGTACGAGGCGGCGCTACAGGCGGCCGGAGCTGAATACGAGCTGCACATGTACGAGGACGTGAATCACGCTTTTCACAACGACACATCTCCCACCCGTTACAACGAGGCTGCGGCGAAGCTGGCGTGGGAGCGGACGATTGCATTCTTCGACACGCATCTGAAAGCGACACGCTAAGCTCGCGCTAAGTGCTGGAGGAGCAAGCCATGACAATGAACGCCGAAGAGTATACCGAGCGCCGAGAGAAGGTCGGTGCGTTCGAGATCAACATCGTGACGTACCGCCTAGGCGACACTTACCACTGCAAGGTGGACAATGTGAGCCCCGGCGCGATCGTGGCACGAGGTAAAGGGAAGACGCGAGAAGAGGCAGAGCAAGCCGTGGAGGTTGCGAGGGAGAGGGTGGCACGGACGAGGGTGGTTTCGAGGGAGAAGTGAGAAGGGAGTCGATGATTTGCGATTTGAGATTGGCGATTGGCGAGTTGCGATTGGGCCCACAGATGACGCAGAAAAGCGCAGAGGCTCGAAGGGCACGGCGGAGCACTGATGATTTCAGATTGCAGATTGCAGATTGGGGCCACAGATGACGCAGAAACGAGCAGATGAGCGCAGATAGTCGCGATGAGTAATCCAGCGGATCGACTCGCGAACGCCCTCTCGGATCGCTATACCATCGACCGCGAGTTGGGTGCTGGCGGCATGGCAACGGTGTATCTCGCTGAGGACGTCAAGCACAACCGCAAGGTTGCCGTGAAGGTATTGCGGCCCGAGCTGGCCGCGGTGCTCGGTGCCGAACGGTTTTTGCAGGAGATCAAGACCACCGCCAACCTTCAGCATCCCCACATCCTTCCGCTCCACGATTCGGGTGAGGCAGACGGCTTGCTGTTCTA
>JBDHDY010000347.1:0-6771 GCA_039591275.1 Gemmatimonadota bacterium
AGCTCCCTGGAACGTTCCCTGACCATGTGCGACATGATGCCGTAGATCCCCAGTGACGCGAGCACGATGGCGAGGCCCGAAAAGAGCGCCAGGAGTTGCATGAGGAGCCTGCGGTTGCCGATCGATTCCGTGATGAGGTCCTCCATGATCCGCACGTTGGAGATCGGCTGATCAGCGTCCACGGAGAACACAGTGCTCCGAAGGCTTCCGGCCATCGCCGCTGGTTCGGTTTCGGTGCGAACCACGAGCTGGGCGGAGGTGCCACCGTACTGCCGGCTCGAGAAATACAGCTGTATCCGCGCATCGGCATCTAACCCTTCGTGCATCGTGTGCCCGGCGACACCCACAACTTCGATCCATGTCGGATCTTCACTTTGGGTATCATCGAACGTGATACGCTTGCCGATTGGGTTACCATCCGGCCAAAACCGGCGAGCGAACTCCTCGTCTATCACGACGACCGGGGGTGAATCCGGCCCGTCCGTCTCGTCGATGAACCGCCCTCTGATAAGGGGAACGCCCAGCGCCGCCACAAAACTGGGGCTCACGATGCGGATATCTCCCCAGGGTGTCGGGTCGTTCTCACCGGGGTCGTAACCCTCGACGGTAAACGACGAAGTCGACCAAGAACCGCCGAACGGGAGCACCGATGTAGTGCCTGCGGACTTGATACCCGGCACCGCTTGCAGTGCCGACAGCAGGCGATCGAAGAAGGCGTTACGTGATCCCTGGTCCGGGTACTTTGTCGAAGGAATCCTGATGCTCGCAGTCAGGAGATTGTCCGGCTGGAATCCGGGATCGACTCCCCTGAGGTGTGCGATGCTTCGGATCATTAGCCCGGATCCGGTAAGTAGGATCAAAGCCAGGGCGAATTCCCCCACGATCAAGCTGCGGCGTAACCCGTGGCCGGTTTTGTCTGCGCGGGATGCCTGTCCCCCTTCGCGCAGAGTCCGCTGGATGTCCGTTCCGGTGCCCTGAATGGCCGGTGCGAGGCCAAAGAGAACACCGACGCCGAGCGAGACCAGCAACGTGAACAGCAACACGCTTCCGTCGATGCCGATCTCCGTCAGGGTCAGCGTGTCGGGTCCGAAGCTAACGAGGGCTCGTATCCCCCAGCTGGCCAGCAATAGTCCCGCGATACCCCCAACGGTTGATAGCACAATGCTCTCCGTGAGCAGTTGGCCGATCAGACGACGCCGGTCCGCTCCAAGGGCCTTCCGAATGGCAACCTCTTTCTGCCGCCCAAGACCACGAGCAAGCAGGAGGTTCGCGACGTTGGCGCACGTGATGAGCAATACGAATCCCACTGCACCAAATAGCACCCATAATGTCGCGCGATAGTTACCTTTCTGTCTCTCGTCGAGGGATGTCACCCGCAGTGTCCAGGTGGGCGGATACGCGTCTGGCAGTTCCTGCTTGATCGTCTCTGCCAGCGCGCTCATATCTGAGGCAGCCATGGCCACTGTCACCTGGGGCTGCAGGCGTGCAACCATCCTGTGGTTTTCATTGCTTCTGTACCGGTCGTCGAAGCGTTCCGCCGGAAGCGCAACCGGCACCCAAAACTCTCGACTGCGGTTGAAAAAATCTTGAAATCCCCACGGCATAACCCCGACGACCTGGTACGACTCATCGTTCAACCAGATCGAACTGCCGATCACATCGGGAGTGCCACCCAACCGTTGCTGCCAGAATCCATTGCTGATCACGACGACGTGCTCGTTGCCGGGAGTATCCTCTTCGGGTAAGAACGATCTGCCGATGGTGGGAGCGACGCCATAAGTCTCGAAGTAGCCAGCGCTGACACGCCCACCGAAAAGGCGGACAGGTATGCCGGCTCCCGTGAGATTGGCCGACCAGCCCTGCCCGATGGCAACTGTCTCGAAGCTCCGCGTCCGGTCACGGTAGTCGCGGAACCCCGGTATTGAGACGCCCGCCACGAGGTCCACCGAGGGATACACATGATTGATAGTGATGAGCTCACTCGGCTCTGGATAGGGAAGGGGCCGGAGCAACAGGCTGTTGACGACACTAAAGATCGTAGTATTTGCACCGATCCCAAGTGCCAGCACGACCACGACGGTGGCTGCAAAAGTAGGATTCTTTCTCAAACCGCGCAGCGCGAATTTGATGTCGCTCAACACCCGGCCCATAGTCTCTCCTCTGTGGCGGCTGCCAGATCGCGCCGGTGTGCTCGTGGGGCGGCCGGGCCGCTTCCCCTGCACGGCGCGCTTCACACGGATCAAACGTTCTCGCAAGCCTTCCAGCAACAGCTCCCCGATGGAGTGCAAACCGTGAGCAAGCAACGGCCCGCGTCCCCAGCGCGCGTGGACGTTTACGCAGCTATCTCGAAAGGCCTCCACCATCTCGCGGCCGAAGTGGTTGCGGAAGTCTGCGGGATAGACTCGCAAGAGAGCGGCGTACACCCGCTCCAGCACCCTGGGCAGCCTCGACGGCGTTGGTGCGTGCATTACACCAGCTTCGCGTCGTCCACCAGGTCCTTCGACCTGGCGTAGTCGACGAGCCGGGCGAGTCGGGTTGCTTCTGCTTCGGCAACGCCCCGTCCGAATTTCGTGATTGCGTAGTAGCGACGGCGCTCGTCTGACGAATCGTCGAACTTGCGGCGATCGAGCTCACTGATCATTCCAGTTTCCAGCATGCGTTCGAGGTGTCGGTACAACGCTCCGGGCAGCAGCCGAACCTCGCCGCCCGTTCGTTCTGCGATCTGTTGCATGATCACGTACCCGTGGCTTTCACCCTCGAGCAGTGTGAGGAGGATCTGGAAGACGTCCGGTTTGAGCGGTAGCAGAGATTCAGGCGTCATGCCCACTCCCTGGTGGTGAAGACACCGAGTATACACAAGTTGTGTATAGCTGGTGCCCGCCGAGAGGAAGCGTCCCCTGCTGATAGTGGACGCTTTTCCTTTTAAATAGGGAGACCACGGCTGTCCCACGACCACCACACCCCGCAGGGTATTAGGCCCTCCCCGCACAACACTACCGATCCCAGAGCTTAGGGCTTGGGCCACGCGAATTCGTATCGCCGACCCCGGGCGCAAGCCCGGGGCTTTTGGATATTGGCCACAGATAATTGTCGATATACGCAGATTCACGTGGATCGGTACTTGAGTTGTCATAGCTGGGCAGCTCGGTGGTGCGGAGAGGTGATGGGACGCAGCCGGGGCGGCGGCGTGGTGTGAAGCCTCAAGCTGACCCCAGGCGGCATGGAGTTTTCCCACTTGAGGGCAACTAAAAAGACCGCGCCCCATTCGACAAGCTCAGGACAGGCTTCGAGACGCCTTGCTGCGCAAGGCACGGTCCTGAGGAGGACGCCGGACGGCGTCCGTCTCGAAGGGCTCCTCAGGGAAGCGGTCCCAAGCCCCAAGCCCTAAGCCCTAAGCCCTAAGCCCCAATCCCCGGGGCGGCGTGGGGCGGTGCGGTGCGGCCTACTCCTCCCGCAACGCCACCGCAGGATCCACCCGCATGGCGCGCCGCGCGGGCACATAGCACGACACGAGTCCCGTTGCCGCGACGAGTAACCCCACCGCCACGTACGTGGTCACGTCGGTGGCCGCGATCCCGAACAGCAGACTCGACAGGAAGCGGGACAGCGCAAGCGCCCCGATGGACCCAACCACGATCCCGACCAGCGTCGGCACCATCCCCTGGCCGGCGATTTGTTTGATGACGTTGCCGCCCGTTGCCCCGAGGGCAACGCGAATCCCGATCTCTGAGGTACGACGAGCTACCGAGTAGGATTGAACTCCGTAGATCCCGGCGAGCGCCAACACCAGCGCGAGGCCCGCAAACACCAGCAGCAACACCATGTTGAACCGCCTGGTGGCCACCGAGTCGCTTACCATTGCCTCGAAGCTGTCGACGTTGGAGAGCGGAACGTTGGGATCCAGTTCCGCCAACATGGAACGGGCTGTGCGCACCAGCGGGAGCGGATCACCTGAAGTGTGCACCAGGAATTGCACGGAGCTCCAACCTGCCCCGTAGTACGGCAGGTACACGGCGAGTGTGGGATCGGCATCGAGCCCCCGTTCGCGCATGTTCCCGACGACACCAACCACCTCTGCTGGGAAGTCGTTTTGCCCGGCCCACAAGATTGCCTGCTGGCCAACCGCTTCCTCTCCCGGCCAGAGCATCTCGGCCAAGCGCTCGCTGATGATGGCGCGCCACGGCGAGCCGATCTCGTCCAGCTCGGTGAAGGTTCTGCCGCGCAACAGCGGAAGCCCCAACGCCTGAAAGTAGTCTCCGGTAATGAGCCGCCAGCTCGCCCACGGGACCGATTCCGCCGAGGTCGCCTCCTGCCCCCCCGCAAGGATGCCCATACCCACGCTCCCCCCAACGATCGGCCTCATGTTGACGGCCGCGGAGGTGCGCACCTGAGGCATAGAGTTTATGCGCACGAGAAGCTGGTTGATGAAGTCGCTTGTCCGGGTTCCGTCCGCGTACGAGGGTGAAAGCGTTACCGTGAAGAACAGACGGTTCTCAGATTGGAATCCCCGGTCCACCCGCAGTACCTCGTTGAAGCTGCGGATCAGCAGGCCGGAGCCCACCAGCAGCATGAGCGAAAGTGCGACCTCGGCGCCGACGAGTACGCTGCGCAAGCGGCGCTGCGCCCGCCCCCCCGCAACGCTGCGATCGCCTTCGCGAAGCGCGAGAACCAGACCCGAGTACGAAACCTGAAAAGCTGGAGCCAAACCTGCCAAGACCCCCGACAGTACGCCGACGACCACCGTGAACCCCAGCACCCAGACATTGACGCTGATTTCGGCCAGGCGGGGAATGTCTCCAGGGTCAAACACCCTGACCAACCTGATCGCGCCAACTGCGAGCAACAATCCTACACCAGCTCCGATCAAACCCAGCACCAACGACTCCGCCAATAGTTGGCGGACGATTCGGCCGCGACCGGCACCGAGTGCGGCTCGTACTGCCGTCTCTCGCTGGCGAGCAGTCGCTCTTGCGAGCAGCAGATTTGCCAGGTTGACGGAAGCGATGAGCAACAAGAAACCGACGGCACCCAGAAGCACCCAAAGGGCGCGACGCAGCCGGTCTCCCGCGATCCACTCGTTGGCAGGTTGCATCTCAAAGCCGATGCGCCCGTGCTCCGCCAGTGCGGGATATACCTCCTGCAGCCCTTGGGCAACGGACTCGAGATCGGCGCGGGCAGTCTCGATCGACGCCCCGGGGGCGAGTCGTCCGATAACGGCGAGAATGAAGTTCTCGCGGTCGGCTTCAGGATTGCGCACGAGGGGAGTGAACACTTGAGCGTAGTCGAGCCAAGGGCTGCCGGGTGGCAGCACACCGACGACAGTGTAGCCGTTGCCATCCAGGGTGAGCGATTGCCCGACGATCCCCGAGTCCGCTGCGAACCTCGTTCTCCAGTACTCGTTGCTCAGCAGCACCTGGCGGTTCTCGGCACCGGGCTCGTCTTGCCCGCGCAGGAACGTGCGCCCGAGGGTGGGCTCGACTCGCAGCAAGCGGAAGAAGCCGGCACTGACGCGGGCGCCACTCACGCGCTCCGGCAGCCCTGCACCGGTGAGGTTCATACTCATACCGGAAAAGGCACCAAGGTCCTCAAAGGTTCTGTTCTGCTCTCGGTAGTCCCTGAAATTGGGTCGCGAGAGGGACGCGCGATCCCAACCGCGCTCGACCCTCGTTTCCCACAGCCGGACCAGGCTTTCCGGCTGCGCGAACGGAAGCGGTCTGAGCAACACCGTGTAGACAACGCTGAAGATGGCCGTGTTGGCGCCGATGCCGAGCGCCAAGGTCAACACCGCGACGAGTGTAAAGCCGGGAGTCTTCAACAAGCCCCTCAGCGCGTATTTCATGTCCATCAGTGTTGTGCTCATCAATCCATCACCTTTGCGGCCGTGCACGATGCGGGACGGCAACACGCGTGGCACGGCGCTGCCGACAGAACGGAAGACTTGATTCCAGTACCAGCGGCGCGCTGCCGTGCGGTCAAGGTTGGGAAGAATGTGATCGGCGTACTCTTCTTCTATGTCGCCGGAGACGAACTCCCGGCGCTTGCCACGGAGCAGGACTCGCAACAGCAGTCGCGCGAGGAGAGGGCGTGGATCCGTTGGCATCGTTCAGCGCTCTGTGACGCCGGAACCTTGGGATGCGATGTCGGCCAGCTTCGGCACGAGTCCCTTTGCCATTTCGCGCAAGGCGTCATAGGAACGCGCCAATGCCTGCGCGCCTCTTCGCTCTAGTCGGTAATACTTCTTCCGTTTCCCACCGCGTTGTGGCGTCGGTTCGCCGACAAACGACGACACCAATCCGCGAGCCTCCAGCCGCTCCATGGCCGTGTACACGGCACCGGATGAAACCGTGCGACCGGTTCGCTCCTCGATGTCTCTGCGAATGGTGACACCGTATGCGTCGTCACCCAGCCGCAGCAGGGCGAAGAGCAGAACCTGCTCGAATTCGCCTAAACGCGTGTCTCCGGAAGGCATATAATACCTACAGTGCGAGTTATAATCTAAGTTATCGCTGTGGTCCGGGGCATGTCAACGGGGAAGACACGAAGGACTGATCTTCCATCGATGAGGTACGAGCTGATCAAGCCAGGATTCGTTGTTGCCGGGTGGTCTAATTCACCGGCAACAAAAGCCCCAAACGCCACTCGGACGCTTGGGGCTTTCTCGTCGTTCGATGCGATCAGAAGTTCTTCTCGCCGCTTGCCCCCTGGTCGCCCGCGTTTCCTCCCGGCGCCGCGGCTCCCCCTGCGCCGCCCGTACCGGCGGTGAGAGAAGTG
>JBDHDY010000348.1:0-4051 GCA_039591275.1 Gemmatimonadota bacterium
TTCAAAGCCTATGCCGGATTTCCTGCTAGGGCTCTGCTTTCGATCACGGTTTTACTTTCTTAGCGACGAGTATCGTCGATCTTCATCTTCCGCCACATCCACTGGAAGTCATAGGGTTCTTGCCCCTCACTAGCAGCCCGCCTGGCTTCCGAGTTTTCCAGTTTCTTGAGCCAGTTTATCACTTGCGCTCTGCCCTTCTTGGTCTTTGCGGCTTGTCGAGGCGTCTTACCGTCAAGATGAGGCAGTGGGTCATCGAGGGCCTGCCGATAATGGGTGTCTAAATAGGAATGGATAGCTTGCTCTGCCACTTTGGGAGGTAGCTCGGATTGCGAAGGAGCGGAATCGGGTCGCTCATCAAGCATTTTCTCCAGGGTCTGATGTGAGGTCAGAGGCTGGCCAACCAACCCACCAAGGCGAGAAAGCAACAGGTCCCGGCCCCTGTCGGCGCGTTCCTTCGAATTCGTGCTCAAGACAAGCGCGTCCTCACCGATCTCGATGTTGCCCAGTATGGTTCGGCCCGTATCATCGTCCGTCTCGAAGGCGAGACCCTTTCCTTGCGACATCTTCTTGGATGGTGAACCATGTCCATGCCAAGTCCATTGTAATTCGTCGGGGTTGTCTCTTTCGAACTCGTTGATTGCGTCGAGGCCAACGATGACATTGGCAAGTTCGCCGGTGATCGGAAACCTGCCTTCTGAGAACACGAGCTCATCGCCATCGGTATTGCGGACTTCGGGTAAAGGTTCTGAGGCTCGACTCAGAGTATCAATCAGCCAAGTCCGGGTGAATAGGCGGGCGCTCGCGTGAAGAAACATCTCCCGCAAGTCTCTGTCGTTGATATCCGCCGGCTCCCCCTGCTTCTTGGCTTCTCTCCGTAGCTTCTTCTTGAGACTCTTGACCATCTCCTCGATACCGGACAGAACCTCTTCCGCCACCTCGTGTGGGAACAGCAGCAAGGAGCCGGTGAAATAGACCTTCTTGTTGACCGTCACGATCCGTCCAGCAATCCGGTCCCATCGCGCCGCCGATTCCGACCCAAGCTTTTCCTCTACGGTGACGGTATCGCCCCCCAATACCAAATCCCTAACCGTCATACTGCGCCCCGGATCAAGATCGACGACCTCGTAGAGCGACAAAGTTGAATCCCTGATGGCCTCCAGGTAACGTTTTGCCGGGATTTTCTCTCGCCATCCCCGTCGCTTCAGGTAATCGTCAATGATGTTATCACCCTCGTCGCCAAATCTGGCGGTGAAGAAATCCTCGATGGCGCATCCGAACACCATGCCAAATGAATCGCCTAGAAGATCGGCGATTTCTTCCTTTGTCGTGTCGAAGCGGGCGCAAATCATGTCAAAATGTTCCGCTAATACCTGCTTACGCAAGGAGTGCCAGTCCTCTTTCGCGGACCATTTAACGAGATTGTCGATAGCCTTGTCGGCACCGGGGATACGCATGTGGGGCTCCAAGAAAACGCTGCAAGGCTCATATAGCAGAAGCCGGGGACACCGACATCATAAGGCCGCCCCCCAAAGGCGACCACTTCAATCCGGCATTACCCGGATGATTCTCAAACCGGTCCTGGTGATAGACGAAGATGACAGCTCGGGGGACTTTAGACCGAGCCACTGGCCGTGTGGAGTGGATTCGAATAAGGGGTGGGATGGTCGCTGTTGGCTAGGACTTACCGTCGGAACCACCTCCAGGGCATGTCTGGTTTGGCCTCAGCTTCAGACATTCGCTCAGAAATGTCCGGTTCACCCCCGACTCCGGGCGTAGCGGACACCCGCCGCACACGGGGAGTTATGACCCAAACCTGCCATCACTCAGGCGATGTCAGAGCCCAACCCAGTCGCGTCCAAGCTCCACCTGGATGCGCTCGTTACATCAGCAGGCACGGAAAAGCCGGACCCTCTCACGTCCAAAAGGATCGGGTCCAACCTAGATCGACGTTCGCTGAGATGAGCCTGGTGCTCTCCTGCATGTATGCTGGCTGACTGCCACGGAGAGCATTGCGGGTTGAGCCCGGCAGTGCGATAGTTTGAGATACCAACTTCGAGACAGAGCATGAGCCAGCAGAGAAAGCTCGCGGCGATCCTGGCCGCCGACGTGGTCGGATTCAGTCGACTCGCCGGCGCCGACGAAGAACGCACGTTGGCGCGGTTGCGCGCTCTGCGTAGCGACCTCATCGATCCCACGATTGACGTGCACAACGGGCGTGTTGTGAAGCGCACCGGTGACGGGGCGCTCGTGGAGTTCCGCAGCGTGGTGGATGCTGTCCGGTGCGCCATTGAGGTGCAGAACGCGATGGTCGAGCGCAACGAAGGTTTATCACCTGAACGTCGGATTGAATTCCGCATCGGGATTCACCTCGGGGACGTGGTCGAGGAAAGCGACGGCGACCTAATGGGTGATGGCGTGAACATCGCATCTCGGCTGGAGGCGGTCGCTGAACCGGGAGCTATCTGTCTGTCCGAAGACGCCTATCGGCAGGTGAAAGCAAGAATCGACCTGGCCGTGAGCGATCTTGGCCAGCTGCAACTAAAGAATATCGTCGAGCCGCTTCGGGTCTATTCACTGGAGGTCGGCGGACTCGCGACGCCGACTTCGTCGCCACAGGCGGTCTCAGTCGAACCCATCGCAGCTGGCGCGTCCTTGGCGCTGCCAGACAAGCCGTCGATCGCCGTGCTGCCATTCACAAACATGTCGGGTGATCCGGACCAAGAGTACTTTGCCGATGGCATCGCCGAAGACATCATAACGTCGTTGTCGCGATTGAGCGGCTTCTTCGTCATCGCCCGTAATTCGACATTTACCTACAAAGGCCAAGCGGTTGACGTGAAGGCGATCGCGACTGAGCTTGGCGTGCGCTACATACTCGAGGGCAGCGTCCGCAAGGCGTCTAATCGCGTGCGCGTGACCGCTCAGTTGATCGAGGGCGAGACCGGCAATCATGTGTGGGCCGAGCGCTACGACCGAGAACTCGCCGACATTTTCGCCGTACAAGACGAAATCACCGAAACCATCATCGGCGCGCTCGCCCCCCAGCTTCATGTGGCTGAGATTGTCCGGGCACAGCGCAAAGTGCCAAGCAACCTTGGCGCCTGGGACTTGGTCATGCAGGCAATCGACCGGCTCAGTCGGTTCACCGATGCCGACAGCCAAGAGGCGATAGCGCTGCTTGACCGCGCTATCGCCGTCGACCCTAGCTACGCTCGGGCCTATGCACACAAGGCTTGGCTAACCGTCTGGCGCGGCTTTCAGGGCTGGGATCCGATGGATGATGCACTGGCCTCGGCCAACGACAGTGTCGCAAAGGGACGGCAGTACGACGCCGGCGAGCCGTGGGTGTACGTCGCGCGGACTATGGTTTGTATGGCCTCGCTGAATGGTGCCGACGCTATTGCCGCGGCCCGCAAGGCAGTCGAGCTCAACCCGAATTTTGCTTATGGCTATTCATTCATGGGCGCTGCCCATTCGGCGTCGGGAGATGGCAAATCCGCAGTCGCGATGATCGACCGGGCCGTCAGGCTTAGCCCGCGCGACTTACTGCGCGACGAATTCGAGCTGTTCTATGCCTTTGCACACTTCCAGATGGGCAACTATTCCGAGGCGGCGACCTTCGCAGCCTCAGCGATCTCACTAAGACCAGGCCACGCCTACCCCTATCGCGTCCTTGCGGCGAGCAGTGCGCTCGCCGGTGACCGAAAACGAGCAGAGAAGGCGGTCGCGGACATACTGATACTGACACCAGGATTGAACATCGCGGCGGCGACAATGCAGAACGTCTACACGCGGGACGATGACCGTGAACGCTTTATCGATGGTCTCCGTAAGGCCGGCTTGCCTGACTAATAGGGCAGATATTTGGCTCATCGAGTCCATCGAGACTTGAAAACACACCAACGTCGGCAGCTACGTTAGCGGCGCGACTACGCTGGGTTCCCTCAGACATGCGGGGAATCAAGCTAAGCGCATCAAAGGCGGGAGCTTGCACTCCAACAACCTCGGCTTCTGGACGTCCGAAGAGCGCGCCGGTGTCAGCTTTTGGCTA